>NZ_JAGXJL010000004.1:313233-520344 GCF_019091475.1 Streptomyces sp. GbtcB6
TCCGGCTGTCACCGCGGCGGCGGCAGCGGCGGGGGCGCCCACCAGCGCTCGCCGGGAAATCTTCGCCTGATCCATACCGCCAGCATGGCGAGCGGACCCCGCCCGGATCAGCTCCCGAAAGTCTGTCTCCGCACATCTTTCGTAGCTGCCTCGGCATCCCGAAGGCATCCCGAAGTCGTACCGGGAGCGGCCCATGGACTCCGCCAGAACTCCGCCGGACTCTGGAGCTCCGCCGGAGCCTCGAGCCCCGAGCTCAGAGCTCGTAGTCCTGCGCCGGCTCGTCCCAGGCCACCTCCCGCAGCCCCTGGTCCGCTTCGTGGCCCGACGGCGGCTGGGGTGTGGCCTGGAACCAGACGATCGTGAGGGACGAGCGGTGCAGGACCGGGTCGTTCTCCGGGCTGACGGGTGTGGATTCGAACAAGCCTGTGCAGGCGACGGGCGGGAGGATCTCCACCGGGCCGAAGGGGCCGGCGCGGCCGTCGTCCGGGTGTTCGCGCGGGGGCGGGACCAGATGGGCCGGGGTGTGGGGGACGACGGCCGCGGCCGAGGACAGGAGGTCCTTGATGCGGCGGTCGTTGAGGGTCCGGTGCGGATGGCCCTCCAGCAGCCCGCCGTACGTCGAGGAGAGCCGAAGGTGGGTGAGACCGATCGAGCGGCCGGAGGCGAGGACGACGCGGGTCAGGGGCATGAGCGGCAGGTTAGGGGGGCGGGCGGCTGGGGGTGTTCGAATTTCAGGGTCGGCGGCCGGTCATGCGGGCCGCCGACGCGATCGTCGCTCGGGCCTCTTGTTCCGTCAGGCCCGTGTGGACCGCCGCGTCGATCAGCGGGGCCCGCAGGGCTCGGCCGATGCCGTTCTCGTAGGCGCGGCAGGCCGCCCAGAAGAGGCGGGTGTTGCGCTGGCCCTCGTGGGCGGAGAGGACGAACTGGACCAGGCCCTGGCCGCGGTTTCCGACCGAGGGGTGGGTCGCGGGGTGCGGTGCGCGTGGCGGCGGGAGCAGGAGGCGGAGGAGGGACGGGGGGCAGGGTGCGGGGACCAGGTGCTCGGTGCCGGGGGCGGTGGCGTAGACGCCGTGGTCGGTACGGGAGCCGGGGCCGACCAGGTAGCCGCCGGCGCCCCGGATGTCGATGCCGGGGGCCAGGCGGCTCGCCGAGTTGGGGATCACGGCGTCCGGCGGGCCGGTCAGCCAGAGGTGGCGGCCGCCGCTCGGGGTGAGGACGACGACCGTCGGCGGGAGGGTGAACAGGTGCCGCAGGGCCAGTTCGCGCAGGGCGGAGGTGGAGTCCGTACCGGACTTCACGTCGAGGTCGACGCCGATCAGGCGGTACGGGGGCAGCCCGCAGGCGATGCCGTAGCCGGTCGCCCAGGGCGCCGCGGCGAACAGTTCGCGGATACGAGCCGGGTCGGTGGTGGCGTCGTACACCCCGTGGCCGGGGCGGCCGCACTCGCCGTGGCAGGGCGGCAGCGCGGGGTCCGGGGCGTGGCGGTGCGGGGAGCGCAGGGCCGGGAGCTTCGTGCGGGACAGGGGGATGACGGCCAGGCCGCGCTCGGCGGCTGACAGGGCGTGTGCGAGGGCCAGCGTCGTGGCCTGCCGATCGGTGGTGGCCATGACTCCATGTTCGTACGTGCGTTCGAAAAAGGGAAGAGGGGGTCGGTGTGACACGCCGAGGGCGGGTACTTCGTCGCGGGTCGGGGCCGGAACGGTTTTTCCCTTGGGGTGGCTGATGGGGGTTGATGTCCCGAGTGGTCATGACTGGGGCAGGAGTCGACCAAAGATGGCGAAAAGGGTTTATCGACTTGTCATCACGCTTGAGGGCGAATAACGGCTTCCGGGGTGGTTCGCCGGGGATTCGGTGGGCAACTCTGGTCTCGCGACGTCGATGACAACCACCGAGGCGGTCGGCCAACTGCCCCGGAAAAAGCATTACTTGACGTACTTCCGGCACAGCCGGGCTCTGAGAGGAAACAACATGGCAAGCATCCGTACCGCCCGCGTTCTCGCCGCCGTCTCCGCCCTCCCGCTCGCCGCCGCCCTCTTCGCCGGTGTCGCCGCGGCGGACAACGGTGCGATCGCGGACAACGGATCGAGCGCCAACGCCGGCGTGGCGGGCATCATCGGCAGCGGGGTCGGCCGCGACAACAACGGCAACTCCTCCACCACCCAGCAGAACGCGGTGGGCAACGGCGCCTCGAACCAGAGCAACACCGCTCAGGTCAACCGCTCCGCGTGGACTGCGATCCAGCAGGGCAACGACAACGTCGCCGTCCACTTCACCCAGCTGTGGTAAGCCCCGGCTGAGCCCTGGTGGGGGTGTGGTCTGTGGGGATGGGCAGTGCGTCCGCGCGGCGGTGCTTCGGCACCGCCGCGCAGGCGTTTTCCGGCCCCTCCGCCGCCCCGTTCGTCGGCCCCTTCGCCGACCCGTTCGACCTTGACAGTGAGCCATATCTGACGGACAGTCAGAAACCATGCATCTGGCTCCCACCGAACGCCAGCAGCGGCTGCGTGCCGAACTCCGCGCCTACTTCAGGGCCTTGATTCCATCCGCCGCCCCCGAGGACCCCGCCGAACGCCGTGCCCTGCTGCGCCGCATCGGCGCGGACGGCCTGCTCGGCCTCGGCTGGCCCGTCGAGTACGGCGGTCAGGGCCGGGGCGCCGACGAGCAGTTCGTGTTCTTCGACGAGGCGTACCGGGCCGGCGCCCCCGTCTCCATGGTCACCCTGAACACGGTCGGGCCGACGCTGATGAAGTACGGCAGCGAGGAGCAGAAGGCCCGCTTCCTGCCCGGCATCCTCCGCGGCGACCTCGTCTTCGCCATCGGCTACAGCGAACCCTCCGCCGGCACCGACCTGGCCTCGCTGCGTACCCGGGCGGTACGGGACGGCGACGGCTGGCGGATCGACGGGCAGAAGATCTTCACCTCGGGCGCCCAGCACGCCGACTGGATCTGGCTGGCCTGCCGCACCGACCCCGAGGCGCCCAGGCACCGCGGTATCTCGATCCTCCTGGTCCCCACGGACACGGCCGGGTTCTCCTGGACCCCGATCGAGACGGTGGGCGGCCAGATCACGACAGCGACGTATTACGACGGCGTCCGCGTCCCCGCCGGGAACCTGGTCGGCACCGAGCACGACGGCTGGTCGCTCATCACCAACCAGCTCAACCACGAGCGGGTCGCCCTCGCCGCGACCGGTATGCAGGCCGAGGACTTCTACACGGCCGCGCTCACCGCCGCCCGCACCCCCGATCCGGTGACGGGCCGGCGCCGTATTGACGAGCCGTGGATTCGTTTTCGGCTGGCCGAGGCGTATGCCCGGCTGGCGGCGAACCGCCTGCTCAGCTGGCGTCTGGTGGGGGATGCGGGGGCGGGCCGGGTGGCCCCCGCGGAGGCCAGCGGGGTGAAGTTCGCGGGAACGGAATCGGCAGTCGCGACGTATCGCATGTGTCAGGAGATCGTCGGCGAGACGGCATTGGTCCGGTCCGGCTCGCCGGGGGCGTTCGGGGGCGGCGAGCTGGAGCGGCTCAACAGGGCGGCGCAGATCAACACGTTCGGGGGCGGGGTGAGCGAGGTGCAGCGGGAGATCGTCGCGACGATGCGGCTCGGGATGCGCAGGACGGGGAGGGGTGGCGACCGTGGCAGCGGCAGGGGGGAGTGACGAGCGGGGGGTGCGGCCTGCGGAGGACGATGCGGACGATCTCGGAGCACGGCTCAAGGCGTACGAGGGGCAGCCGGCGGCCCGGGCCGGCACCGGCAAGGACCCGGTCAACCTGCCCATGATCCGGCACTGGTGCGAGGCGATGGGCGACACCGACCCGGCGTACGAGGGTCCGGACGCCGTCGCCCCGCCCACCATGCTCCAGGCCTGGACGATGGGCGGCCTCTCCGGCCACTCGGCCCGCACGGGCGCGTACGACGAGATGCTCACCCTCCTCGACGAGGCGGGCTGCACCTCGATCGTCGCCACCGACTGCGAGCAGGAGTACCTCAGGCCCCTGCGGCCGGGCGACGAGGTCGGCTTCGACACGGTGATCGAGTCGGTGTCCGGGCGGAAGACCACCAAGCTGGGCACGGGGTACTTCGTCACCACCCGTACGGACGTCCGCGTCGGGGACGACCTCGTCGGCACCCACCGCTTCCGCGTCCTCAAGTACGCGCCGAGCGGCCGGAAACGCAAGCCGCCGCCGCGCCCCCGCCCGGTCGTCAACCGGGACAACGCCGGCTTCTGGGAGGGCGTGGCCGAGCGGCGTCTCCTCGTCCAGCGGTGCGCGGCCTGCGGCACCCTGCGCCACCCCTGGCTGCCGGGGTGCAACGCCTGCGGCTCTCTCGACTGGGACACGGTCGAGTCCTCCGGCGAGGGCACGGTCTATTCGTACGTCGTGATGCACCATCCGCCCTTCCCGGCCTTCGCCCCGCCCTACGCCGTCGGCCTGATCGAACTCGCCGAGGGCGTGCGGATGGTGAGCAACGTGGTGGGGGTGCCGTACGACAAGGTGCGGATCGGGCTGCCGGTACGGGTGGAGTTCCGCCGGTACGAGGACGCGGAGGGGACGCTGACCCTGCCCGTCTTCCGGGCCGCCGACGTGCTCGGCGATCACGGCGCTGTCGGTGCTCCCGGCCGTCCCGGCGATCACGGCGCTCCCGGCGGGGAGGCCTGACATGGACTTCGCGCCCACCGAGGCCCAGGCCGAGGCCCGTGACCTGGCCGCCAGGATCTTCGCCGACCTCGCCACCCACGAGCGGCTGCGGGCCGCCGGCACCGGCAGCGACCCGGAGCTGTGGAAGGCGCTGTGCGGGGCGGGACTGGTGGCCGCGGTGGAGGAGCTGGGCCTGCTGGGGCTGGTGCTCCTCCTGGAGGAGCAGGGCCGCACCACGGCTCAGGTGCCCTACGCGGCGAGCTGTGTCTACGGGCTGCTGGCGATCACCGCCCACGGCACCGACGAGCAACGGCAGCGCCTGCTGCCGGGCATCGCGGCCGGCTCGACCGTGGTGACCGGGGCGTTTCCGGCGCAGCCGGGGGTACGGCTCCCTGTCCACCCGGGGGCACGGCCCTCCGCGCGGCCGGTGCTGAGCGGCACCGTCCCCGTCGTCCCGTGGCTGCGTGACGCCACGCATGTCCTGGTCGCCGACGCCGGCCGGCGGCTGTGGCTGGTGGATCTCGCGGTGGGCACCGGTGTCGAGGAGATCGAGCTGACCGCGCCCTGGTCGGCGGGGCGGCTCACGCTCGACGAGGCCCCTGCCGAGCCCCTGGGCGCCGACCCCGCCCTCGACCCTGACCCCGACCCCAGCCCCGCCTCCGGCGCCTATGCCGACGTCCTGGCCACCGCCCGCACCGCCTTCGCCGGTCTCCAGGCGGGCGTCTGCGCGGGCTCCCTGGCCCGGGCGGTGGCCCACACCAACACCCGCGAGCAGTTCGGGCGCCCCCTCGCCACCCGGCAGGGCGTCCAGCTCCGCGCCGCCGACGCCCACATGGACACCGAGTCGATACGGGTGACGGCGTACGAGGCGGCCTGGCGGCGGGACGCCGGGCTGCCGTACGCCACGCACGCGCTGACCGCGGCCTGGTGGGCGTCCGAGGCCGGACAGCGGGTGGTGCACACGGGCCAGCATCTGCACGGCGGCGCGGGCGCCGACGTCGAGCATCCGGTGCACCGGCACTTCCTGTGGGGACGGCAACTGGACGCGTATCTGGGCAGCGGGGGCGAAGTGCTCCAGGAACTGGGGGAGTTGATCGCGAGTGGGGACTGAGACGACGCGGCCGGCCGTGGGGACTGCCCTGCCGCCGCTGGAGATCCCGATCACGCGGACGCTGATCGTGGCCGGGGCGATCGCGTCCCGGGACTACCAGGACGTGCACCACGACGCAGAACTGGCCCGCCAGAAGGGCTCCCCGGACATCTTCATGAACATCCTGACGACGAACGGCCTGGTCGGCCGGTACATCACCGACCACTTCGGTCCGCCGGCCGTCCTCCGCAAGGTGGTCATCCGGCTGGGGGCGCCCAACTACCCGGGCGACACGATGGTGCTGACCGGCCGGATCGAGGAGCTGGACGACGAGGCGGGGACGGCGACGGTCCGGGTGGTCGGCGCCAACAGCATCGGCAACCACGTGACCGGCACGGTGACCGTCGCCCTCACCGGACGCACCGTGGACAGGGTGACCGTCACCGTCCCCGACGAGGAGGACTCATGAGCGTGCGGGGGCGGGACTCGCTCGGCGGGCGGGCGGCGATCGTGGGGATCGGGGCGACCGAGTTCTCCAAGGACTCGGGGCGCAGCGAGCTGCGGCTGGCGGCGGAGGCGGTGCGGGCCGCGCTGGACGACGCGGGGCTGACGCCGGCCGACGTTGACGGGATGGTGACGTTCACGATGGACACCAGCCCGGAGATCACCGTGGCCCAGGCCTGCGGGATCGGCGAGCTGTCCTTCTTCTCCCGCGTCCACTACGGCGGCGGCGCGGCCTGTGCGACCGTCCAGCAGGCGGCTCTCGCCGTGGCCGCCGGGGTCGCGGAGGTGGTGGTCTGCTACCGCGCCTTCAACGAGAGATCGGGCCGCCGCTTCGGCTCGGGCGTACAGCACCGGGAGCCGTCGGCGGAGGGGGCGGCGCTCGGCTGGGCGCTGCCGTTCGGGCTGCTCACCCCGGCGTCCTGGGTGGCGATGGCGGCGCAGCGCTACCTGCACACGTACGGGCTGACCCCGGAGGCGTTCGGGCATGTGGCGGTGGTGGACCGGAAGTACGCCGCGACCAACCCGGCCGCCTACTTCCACGGCCGCCCCATCACCCTCGCGGACCACGCGGCCTCCCGCTGGATCGTCGAGCCGCTCCGTCTCCTGGACTGCTGCCAGGAGACGGACGGCGGCCAGGCCCTCGTCGTCACGTCGGTGGAGCGGGCGCGCGATCTGCCGCAGCCGCCGGCCGTGATCGCGGCGGCCGCGCAGGGCGCCGGCCGGGCCCAGGAGCAGATGACCAGCTTCTACCGGGACGATCTGACCGGGCTGCCGGAGATGGGCGTGGTGGCCCGGCAGCTCTGGCGCACCAGCGGACTCGCCCCGGCCGACATCGACGTGGGGATCCTGTACGACCACTTCACCCCGTTCGTGCTGATGCAGCTGGAGGAGTTCGGGTTCTGCGGGCGGGGGGAGGCGGCGGACTTCGTGGCCGAGGAGCGGCTGCCGCTGAACACGCACGGGGGCCAGCTCGGGGAGGCGTACCTGCACGGGATGAACGGGGTGGCGGAGGGGGTGCGCCAGCTGCGCGGCACGGCCGTGAACCCGATACCGGGGGCGGACCGGGTCCTGGTGACGGCGGGCACGGGCGTACCGACGTCCGGACTGGTCCTGACCTCGGACGGCTGAGCCCGCCCCACAGGCCGGGCGCCTCGGACGGCTGAGCCCGCCACCATGCCGGGCGCCTCGGACGGGTGAGGCCGAGGCCCCTGTCGTCCTCCCCCTGAGGGGTAAACCCGCAGGAGTTCCGCGCCCGTACTCCACCTTCAGGAGGTGTAGGCAGCCCCACCCCTACAACCTGAGGGGGACTCTGCTTCGGGACCTGCGGCCGATCCGCCGCGACACCGCTCGCTCATAGCGTGGAGCCATGACCACACCCGTCTGCACCAGCGCTTCGGACGCCGCTGTCTCGCCGAGGCAGACCCGCCCGCACGCCCGCCCCTACCCGTCGTTCGCGTCGTATGTCAGGGCCCGCCAGCCGGTCCTGCTGCGCACCGCCCGGTCGCTGACCGCGAACCCGAGCGATGCCGAGGACCTCCTCCAGACCGCGCTGGCCAAGACGTACGTGGCCTGGGAGCGGATCGAGGACCACCGGGCGCTCGACGGCTATGTGCGCAGGGCCCTGCTCAACACGCGTACCTCGCAGTGGCGCAAGCGCCGGGTGGACGAGTTCGTCTGCGACGAGATGCCCGAGCCCGAGTCGGTGCCCGGCGAGGACGACCCGGCCGAACGGCAGGCGCTGCACGACGCGATGTGGCGGGCGATCATGAAACTCCCGGCGCGGCAGCGGGCGATGGTCGTGCTGCGCTACTACGAGGACCTGAGCGAGGTGCAGACGGCCGAGGTGCTCGGGGTGTCGGTGGGCACGGTGAAGTCGGCCGTGTCGCGTGCGCTCGGCAAGCTGCGTGAGGACCCTGAGCTGGACCTCGCCCGATAACGGCCGGAGCGTCCGGAGCCTCAGGAACCTCCGGACGGGCTTTGTTGGCTTTCTCCTAGTGACATACCGCCCGGTATGTGCGCAGAATCAGCGCAGCCCCCTTTACCGCCGAGTAGGCAATGTCGCCTTGGGAGGACGCCGTGCTGAGCACCATGCAGGACGTACCGCTGACCGTCACCCGCATTCTTGTGCACGGTGTGCTGGTGCACGGACGGTCCCAGATCACGACCTGGACCGGCGAGGGCGAGCCGCAGCGGCGCAGCTTCGCCGAGGCGGGCATCCGCGCGGTGCAGCTGGCGAACGCCCTCCGCGACGACCTCGGCGTCCGCGGCGACGACCGGGTCGCGACCCTGATGTGGAACAACGCCGAACACGTCGAGGCCTACTTCGCCGTGCCGTCCATGGGCGCGGTCCTGCACACGCTCAACCTGCGCCTGCCCGCCGAGCAGCTGGTCTGGATCGTCAACCACGCCGCCGACCGCGTCATCATCGTCAACGGCTCGCTGATCCCCATGATCGCGCCGCTCCTGTCCAAGCTGCCGACCGTCGAGCACATCGTCGTCTCCGGCCCGGGCGACCGGTCGCCGCTCGCCGGTGCCGCCGCACAGGTGCACGAGTACGAGGAACTGATCGCGGACAAGCCGAAGACGTTCGACTGGCCGGAGCTCGACGAACGCCAGGCCGCCGCCATGTGCTACACCTCCGGCACCACCGGCGACCCCAAGGGCGTGGTGTACAGCCACCGTTCGATCTACCTGCACTCCATGCAGGTCAACATGGCCCAGTCGATGGGCCTGACCGACCAGGACACCTCGCTGGTCGTCGTACCGCAGTTCCACGTCAACGCCTGGGGCCTGCCGCACGCCACCTTCATGACCGGCGTCAACCTGCTGATGCCGGACCGCTTCCTCCAGCCCGGCCCGCTCGCCGAGATGATCGAGCGCGAGCGCCCCACGCACGCGGCCGCGGTCCCCACCATCTGGCAGGGCCTGCTCGGCGAGCTCACCGCCCGCCCCCGGGACGTCTCCTCCCTCACCCAGGTCACCATCGGCGGCGCCGCCTGCCCGCCCTCCCTCATGACGGCCTTCGACAAGCTGGGCATGCGGGTCTGCCACGCCTGGGGCATGACCGAGACCTCCCCGCTCGGCACCATCGCCCGCCCGCCGGCCCATGTGGTGGGCACGGAGGAGGAGTTCGCGTACCGCCTCACGCAAGGCCGCTTCCCCGCGTCCGTCGAGGCCCGGCTCAGCGGCCCCGGCGGCGAACGCCTCCCCTGGGACGGCGAGTCGGCGGGCGAGCTGGAGGTGCGCGGCCCCTGGATCGCGGGCGCCTACTACAACGGCCCCGACGCCGAGCCCCTGCGCCCCGCCGACAAGTTCAGCGAGGACGGCTGGCTGAAGACCGGTGACGTGGGCACCATCTCCGCCGACGGCTTCCTCACCCTCACCGACCGTGCGAAGGACGTCATCAAGTCCGGCGGCGAGTGGATCTCCTCGGTCGAACTGGAGAACGCGCTGATGTCCCACCCGGACGTCGCCGAGGCCGCGGTCGTGGCCGTACCGGACGACAAGTGGGGCGAGCGCCCGCTGGCGACCGTCGTCCTGCGGGAGGGCGCCACGGCCACCTTCGAGACCCTGCGCATCTTCCTCGCCGAGGAGGGCAAGATCGCCAAGTGGCAGCTCCCCGAGCGCTGGACGGTCATCGAGTCGGTCCCGAAGACGAGCGTGGGCAAGTTCGACAAGAAGGTGCTCAGGAGGCAGTACGCCGACGGGCAGCTGGACGTCACCAGCCTGTGAGCGCCCCTCGCTGAAGCGCCCCGTCAGGGGCGCGGGGAACTGCGCGACCGGCCACGACCAACCCGCGGCCGAAGGTCGGCAGTTCCCCGACGGCGCTTTCTTGCCTCAGTTCGTCCCGATCCTGGCCAGCAGATCAACGATCCGGCTCTGCACCTCGGAACTCGTCGACCGCTCCGCCAGGAACAGCACCGTCTCCCCCGACGCCAGCCGAGGCAGGTCCGCCTGGTCCACGGCCGCCGTGTAGACGACCAGCGGTGTCCGGTTCAGCTGCCCGTTCGCGCGCAGCCAGTCGATGATCCCGGCCTGGCGGCGGTGCACCTGCATCAGGTCCATCACCACCAGGTTCGGCCGCAACTGCCCGGCCAGCGTCACCGCGTCCGCGTCGCTCGCCGCCCGCGCCACCTGCATCCCGCGCCGCTCCAGCGTCGAGGTCAGCGCGAGCGCGATCTCCGCGTGCTCCTCGATCAGCAGCACCCGCGGCGGATGCTGCTCGCTGTCCCGGGGCGCCAGCGCCTTCAGCAGTACGGCGGGATCGGCACCGTACGCCGCCTCGCGCGTCGCCTGTCCCAGTCCGGCCGTCACCATCACCGGCACCTCGGCCGCCACCGCCGCCTGCCGCAGCGACTGCAGCGCGGTCCGGGTGATCGGCCCGGTCAGCGGGTCCACGAACAGGGCCGCCGGGAACGCGGCGATCTGCGCGTCGACCTCCTCACGGGAGTTCACGATCACCGGCCGGTAGCCGCGGTCGCTCAGTTCCTGCTGGGTGGTGACGTCCGGCGCGGGCCACACCAACAGTCGGCGCGGGTTGTCCAGCGGCTCCGGGGGCAGCTCGTCGTCCATCGGCTGCGGGCGCGGCGGGTCCGCGACCTCGACCGCACCGCCCGGACCGTCCAGCGGCTCCGGGCCCTCGGCGGCGTTCACGTCCGGCGCGCCTATCGCGTACGACCGTCCGGCGCCCTCGGTGGCCCCCACCAGCCGGGACTGCCCGGCCAGCGACGGCTGCGGCAGCGACGGCTGTGGCAGCGACTGCGCGGCGACCGGCTGTTCGGCCGACGGATGCGGCCGGGCCGACTGCTCGGGCTGCGGCTGCTCGGCACGCGTGCCCGGGTCCGGGGGCGTGCCCAGCTTGCGGCGCCGCCCGTTGCCGCCCGGCTGGTGCGGGGGCGGGGTCGCCGTCGGCTGCTGCACCTGCGCGGCCTGCCGCGAGAACGGCACCCCCTGCCCCAGCGTCCGCACGCTGAACGCCCGGCCCTGAGTGGAGTCCGGGTCGATCGGTGCCGGTGCCGGTGCCGGTGCTGGTGCCGGTGCCGGAGTCGCCGCCGGCAGCGCCGTCGCCTCGGCGGGCAACGGCTGTGCGGCACGCGCCGGTCGGGAGGCGGCGGGGGCGTCGTCGGCGCCCGGCCACTGCTGCGGCCCGGGGGCCACCGGAGCGGCCTCCGCCGGGAGCGGCTGCGCGGGAGCCGGGGCGGCTTCGGCGGCCGGGGCAGGCTGCCCGGGGGCCACCGGAACGGCGCCCTGCGGCTGCGGTTGTGGCTGCGGGGATGCCTGGGCCGGTACGGGAGCGCCCGGCAGCGCCTGCGCAGCCGGAAGGGCGGGCCGGCCCTGGTTCGCCGGCCCGGCCTGCACGGGGATGCCCTGAGGCTGCACCGGCTGTCCGGGGACGGCCGCCTGTGCGGGCACCGCCGGGACTGCTGGCACCGCCGGGACCGCCGGGACCGCCGGGACCGCCAGGGCGTCCGGAGTGTTCTCCGCCCCCGGCTGGCCCACGGCCCGTCGGCGACGGCCGGTCGGTGCGTTGGTGGGGTGCGGCTGCGGCGGGGTGTGGTCCTCGGCCTGGTCGTGCGCCACGGCGTCGTGCCGGCCCTCGTCGCCCGCCGCGTCGATCGGCATCGGCTCGGGGGTGCGGTCGGCCTCGGCGGGCGGCAGCGCGAAGACCGGGCGGGGGCCCGCCTGCTGCTGCTCGGCCCGCTCCGCCCGCTCGGCCGCGGCGGCCAGCGCGCGGCGCCTGCGTCCGCCGGGCTGCCCCTCGTCGACGGCCGGCTCGGACGGGGCCGAGGGCAGGGCAGGCGGCAGCGCCTGCCGCTCGTCCGGCTCCCGCCGGGCGCGCCGCCCCGACGCCGGCACGGGCACGCCCTGCGGCGGAACGGTGCCGCCCAGACCCGTACCCGAGGCGGCCGCCCCCGCGCCCTGCTCGGCCGCCGTCACCACGGCGCCCTCGGCGACCCCCGGGTCACCGTCGGCCGCGCGCCCGCGCCGCCGTCCGGTACCGCCGGACGCCGACTCCGCGCTCTCGATCGCCGCGGGCCCGCTCTCCGGGCCCTCCACCTCGGCGGCGCGCCGGCGCCGCCGTCCGGTCGGCGCGACCGGGCCCTCGCCCTCGCCGCCGGCCTCGCCGGGAACGTCACTCTCCAGGAAGGCGTCCACGGAGGACCGCCGGGCCCGCCGCCGGCCGGCGGCACCGGTCTCGTCGGCGGCCTGGACCGTGGCCACCTCGGTACCGGCCACCGCGGTACCTGCCGGAGGCGTCACGGCTCCGGCGCCACCGCCGATCGGCACCTCCAGCACGAACGCGCTGCCGCTCATCCCCGGCACTTCATGGGTCTGCAGCACCCCGCCGTGGGCCCGCACGATCCCGCGCACGATCGGCTCGTGCACCGGGTCTCCCCCGGTGTACGGCCCGCGCACCTCGATACGGACCACCTCGCCGCGCTGTGCCGCCGCGACCACCACCGTGTTGTCCATGTAGCCGCCCGCGGAGACGGGCGCGTTGCCGGTCGCGTCGACGCCGGCCACGTCCGCGATGAGATGCGCGAGCGCGACGGCGAGCCGCTGCGGGTCCACCTCGGCCTCGATGGGCGGCGCGTGCACGGCGAACTGCACCCGCCCGGGCCCGATCAGCTCCACCGCCCCGTCCACACCGGCGGCGACGACGGCGTCGAGCATCACCTTCGTACGGGTGATGTCCTCGGTGCCCTCGTCCAGCCGCTGGTAGCCGAGCACGTTGTCGATGAGCTGGGTGATCCGCGAGTAACCGGCCGACAGGTGATGAAGCACCTGGTTGGCCTCGGGCCACAGCTGCCCGGCGTCGTCCGCGGCGAGCGCGGCCAGTTCCCGGCGCAGCTCGTCGAGGGGGCCGCGCAGCGACTGCGCGAGCAGCGTCAGCAGCTGCTCGTGCCGCCCGGAGAGGGCCTCGTACCGGTCCTTCTCGCGCTCGCCGAGGGCCGCGTACCGGTCCTCGCCGGCCGCCAGTTCCTCGGCGTGCCGTTCGAGCAGCTCCTCCACCTCGGTGACGTGCTTCTGGCGCAGCGCGGTCAGGTCGGAGGCGTGCTCCTCGGAGAGCCGCTCCAGCTCGTCGGTGTGGGCCTTCTCCTGGGCCGTCTTCTCGTCGACGACGGAGTCGTACGGCCGCCGGTCGGTGAACGTCATCACGGCGCCGACCAGCTGGTCGCCGTCGCGCACCGGTGCGGTCGTCAGGTCGACCGGCACCTTCTTGTCGCCCTTGGCCCACAGCACCT
Source organism: Streptomyces sp. GbtcB6 (assembly GCF_019091475.1). Lineage (NCBI taxonomy): Bacteria > Bacillati > Actinomycetota > Actinomycetes > Kitasatosporales > Streptomycetaceae > Streptomyces > Streptomyces sp. GbtcB6. The sequence continues at coordinate 326,706 of NZ_JAGXJL010000004.1, forward strand.
GCCCGCGCACCCGGTGCTTGCGTCCGGAGCGCAGGGTGTCGGCGAGCGGCGACTCGGCGTACGGGAAGGGAGAGCCGTCGGCGCGCGAGTGCAGCACGAGGTTGTGCAGCTCCTTGCCGCCCAGCTCACCGGCCCGGTATCCCAGTATCTGAGCGGCGGCCGGATTGACGAGCACGATCCGCCCGTCGGTGTCCGTCCCCACGACGCCCTCGCTCGCGGCCCGCAGGATCATCTCGGTCTGCCGCTGCGAGCGGGCCAGCTCGGCCTCGGTGTCCACGGTGCCGGTCAGGTCGCGGACGACGAGCATCAGCAGCTCGTCGCCGCTGTAGCCGTAACCGTCGTACGCCTGCTGCCCGTTCTCCAGGTTGGCGCTGGTGACCTCGACCGGGAACTCGGACCCGTCGGTGCGCCGCGCGACCATCCGCGTCGGCTTCGTCCGGCCACGGGGGTCCATGTGATCGGGCCGCCGCATCGATCCCGGGATCAGCCGCGAGTCGAACTCCGGCAGCAGATCGAGCAGCCCTCGCCCGACCAGCGCGGTACCCGGCGCCTCGAAGGCCTCCAGAGCGATGGTGTTCGCGTTGACGACCGTGCCGTTGGCGTTGACCAGCACCAACGCATCCGGCAGCGCATCCAGTATGGCTGCGAGGCGAGCAGCGCCTCGGGATGGCCTGCTGCTCACGAGACGCTTCCTCCCTGTTACCGCACCTTGCCGACCGCTCGGGCCATCTTGCCAACCGGCCCGCGGCGTGTCACGCGAGGGAGTCTAAAGGCACCGGTTGCGCTCGCGACGCCGGATGAGAGGGAGGTCGCACGACGAAGTGACGGCGAACATGTGACCGACACGCCTCACCTCCGCCATACCTTCGCGCGACATTTACGGAAGCGGGGCCACGACCGTGAAACGGCTGTGCCGCCGTTATGAGCCGAGGCTGGCTCACGAACCGAGGCGGGTTCACAGACCGAGGCCGGTTGATGAACCGAGGTCGGGCAGCAGGGGCACCATCCGGTCCCAGCGTCCGATCTCGCAGCCGTTGCTGCGGTCGTACGTGGCGTCGACCGGGCGGCCGGCCCAGGTACCGGTGACGTGGGCGGTGGCCGGGCCGCCGTAGAGCATGGTGCAGGCGGTGCCCGGGGCGACCGGGGCGAAGGTGTCGCGGCCCCAGCGGGTGTTCCGGTCGAGCGCCTGGCAGGCCCCGCCCACGTCCGGGTGACTGCCGGCGCCGGGGTGACAGGACAGCTCGTACGTCCCGTCCCGCCCGTCCCCGGCGTGCCGCACGGTGACGGTGAGGTGGTCTGCCGTCTCGGCGGCGGAGGCGGGCAGGGCGGCGACGGACCCGAGGACGGCGGCGACGGCCCCGAGGGCGCCCCGCACGGCGAAGTGAGACATGCCCTGCCCAACGCGCGGCCCGCCGGGATGTTGCGCGACGCCTCCGGGCCTCGCGGGAAGGGCTTTGCCCTGCGGCCCGACTGCCTAGTACCGTGGGAGCCGATTGGTGACAGCACGCTCGACTGTGTCATCATCTGCACGCACCACTCGCGCTCACGCGGGCGGCTGTGCTGGAGGCGTCGCCTAGTCCGGTCTATGGCGCCGCACTGCTAATGCGGTTTGGGCCTTAAAGCCCATCGAGGGTTCAAATCCCTCCGCCTCCGCACCTCAATCAGGGAGTCCAACCGTTTCGGTCTGGGCTCCCTGATTCGCGTTTACGGCCCTGCCACCACGACATCCCACACCGCCACCACCGCGACGGCGACCCGCCACACGCCCCGCCCCAACCCCCGGCCGCCACCGCCCGCAGGCCCCGCCCGATACGACGTTTCCGCAGCTCACAAGGGGTGCGCCTAACGGATTTCACATGGCGGCGGCAGTCATGTAATGTTCTTCCTGTCGCCGCGAGCGGGCCGAAAGGGCCAGGAGCAAAGACAAAATATAAAAAAACAAGCACTCGTAGCTTAACGGATAGAGCATCTGACTACGGATCAGAAGGTTGCAGGTTCGAATCCTGCCGAGTGCACACAGGTCAAAGGCCCCCCGGAATTGTTCTGGGGGGCCTTTGACATCAACCGCTGACATCAACGCGCCTGGAAGCGCCGATCACTCCCCAGTGTCCGGCTCCTGCTCTTCCTGTGAATCTTCCTTCGGATCATCCAGCCCGAGAGCGTCGTCCATCCGATCGGCGGCGGCCCTGAGCGTCGTGTTCATGACGTGGGCGTAGGTGTCCAGCGTCATGGTGATCGTGCTGTGCCCGAGCGTTTCCATGATCGTGCGAGCGTCCACACCCTGAGCGAGCAGCAGCGAGGCGCACGTGTGCCGGAGGTCGTGCACGCGCACGCGCTGTACGCCGGCGTCCCGGCACAGGATGGTGAGCATCCGGTTCAGGCTGCGGGGGTCGGTGACGCGGCCGGTCGTCGTGGTGAAGATCAGTCCGTTGGGCTGGCCCGGCACGGACTGCCACTTCTTCCCCGCGACCTTGCGTTCCCGCTCCTGCTGCTCCTGGTGCTGAATCAGTGCCTGCGCGCAGGCCTTCGGGAGCGACACCTTGCGGATCGATCGCGGATCGATCGCGTTGTCTTGGGGGTACCGAAAATCAACTCACGCCGGATGCGCTGCACGTTCCTGCGGACGCGGAGTTGGCCGTTCTTCAGGTCGATGTCCTCCCAGGTGAGTGCGAGAGCTTCACCCCGGCGCGGGCCCGTCGACACGAGCAGCAACCACAGGGCGTAGAGGCGGTGGGGCCAGGCGGTCTTGAGCAACAGGCGGACCTCGGCGCTGTCCAGCGGACGCACCTCCTTCGGGGTGACGGTCGGGGTTTCCACGATTCGGGCGACGTTCCGCGCGATCAGTTCCTCGCGCATCGCCTGCTGGAGCGCAGACCGGAGAACGGCGTGGACGTACTGGACAGTGCGGGCCGACGGCCGGCGCTCGCAGCAACGCCCCACCGCGCAGCAAGAACGCTTATCCTCAGGGCGTTCCTTGTCCGCACCTCGGAGGCAGCACAGGCAAGATCCCTTGAACTCCGACAGGAACCGGCGCACGTCGGCCGGCGACAACCGGTTCAGCCGCTTCTTTCCGAGAGCGGGCCGGATGTACAGGCGGGTCAGACCCTCGTAGCTGTTGAGCGTGGACGGCTTGAGCCGCCCCGACGCGATGACGGCGAGCCAGTAGGTCAGGTAGTCGCCGAACGCCATCGTGGACTCAGCCGCCGGAATGCCCTGTCGGGTCTTCTCCTGCAACTCCGTGAGCTTGTCGGCGACCTCCCGCCGCGTCTTGCCGTAGACGAACTTCCGGGTACGGGTTCCGTCGGGGCGGTAGACGTAGGCGGCGGCCTGGTAACGGCCGTCCGCACGGCTCGTGATCGTTCCTTCGCCGTTGGCGCGGCGCTTGGACATCAGTCGGTCTCCTCAATGCGGGTCTGCATGTACCGGCGTACGGCGTCGACCGGTACGCGACGGGCGCGACCGGACGTGAAGCTTTCGAGCTGCTTGGAGCGGATGAGGTCGTAGACCTTGCTGCGGCTGAGGCGCAGAGCGGACATGACTTCGGGGACCTTGAACGCCTCGGGGGTTGGGGGCGTGGCAGTCCTCGGGGGGGGGGGGCTTCTCTGAGGGGCGCTACTTCCGCTACCGCCGCTACCGCGCAGGTCAGGGGCCTGTTCGGGGTAGCGGGAAGGGGTAGCGGTAGCGGATGGGTAGCGGCGCGGTAGCGGCAACTCGGGGCCGTTGCCGCTACCGCGTTGTTGCTGGTCAGGCCTGGTTTTCGGTGCCGGGTAGCGGAGGTAGCGGACTTTCCGGGGGTGGGGGGCAGTAGCGGGCCCACGCGTCGTGCAGATCGGTGGCGTAGCAGCCCTTGAGGACGCTCCCGGCGGTCTTGATGTTGCGGGAGGCGATCGGCTCGTTGTCCGCCGTCATGTACTCGGCGAGCATCCGCGACAACCTGCGGTTGTCGAGCGGCTTGCCGTGCAGATCGGCCCAGGGTGCGTCGTCCAGGGCGTTGAGCCGGTCCAGGATGGCGACGGTGGGCAGGCGGTCGATGCCGGCCATGACGTGGTCGCGCAGGTCGGCGAGCAGCCGGATGCCGAGGCTGCCTTCGTCGTTGGCCTTGGACGCGGTCACCAGCGTCACGCACGCCTTCCGGGCCTGCTCGGGCCAATCGCCGCCGACTGCGTCCGCGATGGCGAGCAGGGGCTCCCACACGTCGGCGGGCCGGTCGGTGCCCCGTCGGGCATGTCGGGCCAGGCGCCCATGACGAGCCCCTGCGCGTGTTCGGCCCATTGGGCGAGCCGGTCACGGAGCTTGTGCCCTTCCGCCTCGTGGACGCGGGCCCGGAAGGATTCCACGCGTTCGTTGCGGGCCCGTCGGCGCATCCGGATGATGACCGACCGGGTCATGATCGTGTCGGGCAGCGAGCCGAGGCCGGCGACCGCGACGGCGCAGTACGAGGGGAAGGCCTGGACGGTCTGGTTCCCGCCGTCGCCGATGCACCGGTAGGTGACTCCGGTGCGGCGGTGGCCGGCGTTCAGGAATCCGCGCAGTTCCTCGTTGTCGCCTGCCTTCGGGCCGAAGACGGTGTCGATCTCGTCGAACAGGATGGTGGGCCGGCCCTGCGGGTTGGACACTGACCGGAACAGGGCGGCGGCGGACGCGTTGACGGCCGTCATGGGGGCGGGCACGAGGGTTTCCACGATCTCCAGCGCGCGGGACTTCCCCGACCCCGGTTCCGGGGAGAGGAAGGCCAGGCGGGGGGTGGAGTCGAAGCGGTCGAGCAGGTGCGCGTGGGCGTCCCACAGGGCGACGGCGACGTAGGCGGCTTCGGTGGGGAAGACGTTGAACCGGCGGTGGAACGCCTCGACGTCGTTGAGCAGCGTGGCCCCGTCGATGGTGGGGGTCATGCGGCGGCCCTTCCTTCCGTGTGGGATGCGGGCGTGCCGTCGCACACCTGCTTGTGCACCTCGTATTCCGTGATCAGGGCGGGGACGGTGCGGGGGCCGGTGGCGGTGCCTGTCTGTCCGCAGGGCCAGGCGTAGGCGGCGGTGGGGGTGTCGCCGTAGCGCTTGGACCAGCGGGCCCCGTCGTCGTGATCGCGGTAGACCGGCGGGGCGTAGATCCGGATCCCGGGCCGTTCCGGCGTCGGGTCGGCCGGGTCGGTGGTCTGCGGGTCAGGGCGAAGGGCAGTTCGGACGCCCTTGCGGGCGACGTCCTTCGGTTCGCCCACGGCTGCGGTGTCCACAGGCTGTGGAGCGGCGTGCGGGCCGCCCGGGGTGGTGGTGATGCTCTTCAGGAGGGGGGCGGGAGCGAGGGCTCATGCCGCCTCCCGGCGCCCGGAGTTGTGGGTGATGGACCAGTCCAGGGCGCTGCGGAGGGTGGAGCGGCACTCGGCGGCGGACAGACCGGCCCCCTGCCCCGCCTCCTGAAGAGCCTGCTCGACCACGTGCCGGGGGAGGTCGCCCCACGCGATGAAGCGCCCCAGAGCGCGCGCGGCCCGGAACAACGCGCTTTCCCGCGCCCCGGGTTGGGCCCCGGCGACGTTCCGTGTCTCGTTGGCGAGTGCTACATCCGCATATCGGCGTGATTGCCCCGCTGCTACGCCTGAGGGGGTCTGTGCGGGCTTGAGGGCGGGTTGCAGGATGGTTTGGAGCCAGAGAGGCAGCGGGGCTGCCTCGGGGGCGCTCAGGGCTTCGTAGGCTCCGGTGGGGGTGGTGCTGCCGGCGGCGACGATGTACCCGCCCCATGCCCGGGTGTCGACCGAACGGGCCACGGTCCCGGTGGTGTTGGTGAGGCGGACGCCGGCCGGGGCGGTGAAGTACAAGTGCATGCCGCCGCTCGCGGTCCGCACCCGGTAGGTGTCGGGGACGTCGTGCCCGGCGCGCTCGCAGAGCGCTGCGAAGGTCGCCGCGCCGTCAGGCGCGTCCGAACTGCCCTTCCTGTTCTGGCTCTTGGGTACGTCCAGGTCGACCACGAGCAGCCCGGACGGACCGGTTGCGATGCCGACGTTGAACGGGGCCCGCGCCCACGCGGCGCGGACATGGCACTGGGCATCGACGTTGCCTAGAAGGCTACGGACCACACCTCCTACAGGGGAACGATGCCGCGTCCGTGACCGCGGCCATGAAGCCGCTCGCCCGCGACTGACAACGGACCCGTAAGCGCAGGTCAATCCTGCGATGCTCCGTCTCATGCTCCCCCGTCCGGCGCCGTCCGCAGCGGTTCACGCGCTGGACCGAAGTAGGGGAATGAACGAGGTTGAAGACGCGCATTAGCCTGTCGAGACGTTTCCTCATGGTCTTCCGGGTGACATGCCGGCGATAGCTCTCACGAGGGGAAACCCGCGGACATAAGGTTTCTGCATGACCATCGGTGAAGTTACTATCCAGGCGGCGACCGCACTGATGGTCCCCATCGTCACCGCAGCGGTCGGCACAGCAGGACTTATGGCCCAGGATCGCTGGAGGGAAAGGGATTTCGGGTTCCGCCATAAGGCGCTGCTGGAGAAGGCCCAGTTGGAAGTACAGTTCATCACTAGTTGGATTCAGGCGAGGAAACAACTGGAACCTGCGATCAACGTTTTTCCCGCGGCTGAGAGCTGGCTGGACCGTTGCTACCAGTCGGCCGAGGAGGCTAGCTCTGCAACTCCGCCGAAGCCGTCACAAAGCCGATTCGTCGGGCCATTGCGAGATGCTGACCTGACTAGCAAGATCGGCGAGCCCATCATCTTTGAGAGCACCCGCGTATTCTGACCGTTTGGACCAAGGGATAGCTTCGAGCAGGACGCGGTGCATCCCAAACCGGTTATGACGGGATCCCGCTGAGTTACTCCTTCAGGCTGTCGTCATCGTCCTCCATTGGCGTGTCGGGAAACACCGCATGGTCGCCCCGTTACCGTGCGGGGGTCGACCACAAAGGACTGCCCGGCGGCTGGCGGGTAAGGGCTCCGTCAGCCGCGTAGCGGCGTAGCCCGATCGAGAGGATCTGGACCTTGAACGATTGTTCCCGCCGCTACCTGCTCAGGGCGTCAGCGGCCGCCGGCGCCGGGGCGATCGTCATCCCGGGCCTTACGGCCGCAGGCGCGCCGGACATTGCGGCCGCGAGCACCTCGGACCTTCTGGCCGCGAGCGACCCGACTAAAGGGTCGTCGGGATGTCCGCCGGCGAAGCTGACCGGTCGCGTCGTCCGCCCCGGTGACGCCTCGTACACGGATGATCGCATCGACTACGACCAGCTGTTCTCTCACTACCCGCTGGTCATCGTCTTCGCCCAGGAGACCCAGGACGTGGTGAACGCCCTCACCTGGGCGCGGCAGCACAACGTCGCACTGCGGGTACGCAGCGGCCGCCACGCCCTGGAGGGCTGGTCGAACATCGACAACGGCATCGTGATCGACGTCAGCCAGCTCAAGTCGGTCCACATCGACACCGACGCTCGTACCGCGACGGTCGGCGCCGGCCTGACCCAGTTGGAAGCGGTGACGACGCTCGCCAAGCAGGACCTCGCGGTCACGACCGGAAGCGAGGGCAGCGTCGGCTTGGTCGGTGCGACGGTCGGCGGCGGCCTTGGCCCCCTCAACCGCTGGCTCGGCATGGCCTGTGACAGCCTGATCGGGACCGAGGTCGTCGTCCCGTCGGGTCGCGACTGCGCCGAGGTGATCCATGCCGACCTGAAGGACCACTCAGACCTGCTCTGGGCGCTCCGTGGGGCGGGAAACGGCAACTTCGGAATCGTCACGCAACTCACCTACAAGGTGCACCCGCTCAAGCGCATCGCCTATGTGCAGGCGACCTGGGACGGCCTTACGGACCTGCATGGGATCTTCGATGCATGGCAGCGTACGGTACCGTTCGCCGACAACCGCCTCGGATCCGAAGTCGAGATCCACAAGTCCCAGATCCTGCTGTTCGCGTGGCTCGCGGAGGGCACGGCGGCAGAGGCCAGAAAGATGCTGGCCCCGATCCTGTCGATCGGCACGCCCGATGTGAAGGTGCAGGTCGGTAACTGGGGCCCCATCTTTGCCGGAGCCCAGGTCCCGCGCTCGCAGGAGCCCGCCAACGTGAAGTTCTTCTCACAGTTCGCCAAGAAGCTGTTCCCGAAGAAGGCGATCGACGTCATCGGCTACTACATGCGAAACGCTCCCACGGAGGACAGCAACTACTTCGTCGATGCCTTCGGCGGGGCGATCAAGAAGGAGCCCCGCGGCGGCACCGCGTTCGTGCACCGCGACGCGATCTTCTACGGCGAGATCGGCGCAGCCTGGGGGACTCCTTCAACGACACCAGGCGTCTGCGACCCGCTCACCTCGACGTGCCAGGCCTGGACCGCCGAATTCAGCCAGGCGATGCGCAGCTTCGTGGACGGCGCCTACGTCAACGTGCCGAACGTCGGCATGCAGGAGTGGGAGACCGCCTACTGGGGGAGCCGCCACTTCGAGCGGCTGCGCGAGATCAAGGCGAAGTACGACCCCTCCAACGTCTTCCAGTACGAGCAGAGCATCCCGCCCGCGTCACGCTGATCGACAGTTCGCCGTCGGGGCCCCGCCCCGGTCAGGCTCGGCCTTTCACGCAGAAGGGTCCGACGCAGTCGAAGGGTGTCGTTAGCCTCGATCTTGCATGAGGGATCGTCAGCTTGCTGACGATCCCTTTGCTCGTTCAGAGTGAAGATTTCTGCTTGCGGGCAGGGCTGATGGTCCCGCTGTCGTGCCGGGTGGGCGCCGGGTTCCACGGCTCCGGTTGTGATGGTGCTGGTAGCAGGGATGGGATGCTGCTGGTCAGCCAGGGTTGGGCAGAGCATCGAGCCGGTCGAGGGCGATCTGGATGATCTCCAGCCAGATCTGGCTCTGGGGCGTGTCGTGCAGGGCAGGTTGCGCAGGCCGGTGGAACGGGCGGCGCGGATGCGGTCCTCGGCGCGGACGCGCGGTGCTGACATCAGCAGCTGACATCAACAAGCACGGACAGCGGTGCATAGTCACGGACGGTTACCTGAAGCAAGGTGCGACGTTGGTGCATTGGATGGCTTCTGGGACTTGATCGACTGCGACCTGCACGCGCCTACGGATCAGAAGGTTGCAGGTTCGAATCCTGCCGAGTGCACACAGGTGAGAGGCCCCGGAGAGATCCGGGGCCTTTTGCGTTTCGGCTTCAGCAATGTGCAGAGTCAGGGCCACCGGCGCTTGGAGTGCTGGGCCAGCGGCGGTGCTCCGCGCCCGCGCACTGGGTATGGACGCGGTCCGGCCCTGAGCTGATCATCCGGCTCTGTTGCGGCTGACATCAACAGCTGAGTTCAACGCTGGCGGACAGAAGCGGAGCGAAGCAGCCGTCGAGCCTCCTCCATGTGGTGCGGGCCTGCCGGGTCGTCGTCGGGGAGCTGCATGACAGGATCAGTGCCGGCTCGGAGGGTCAGGGGGAGGCCAGGGTGGGGATCTTTAAGCGACGGCCCGCGGACACGGCGGCCCTGGAGGCAGAGGCTCTCGTACAACGCATCGAGCGGGCCGTCCCCTCCGGCGGAGTGGGCGCGATTTCGGATGAGGCTCAGGCCGAGCTACGCGAGTGCCTGGCCGAGGCCGAGAGTCGCCTCGGTGACGGGAATCGTGCGACGCAGCTGGCCCTGTACCAGCTGAGCGTCGGACTGCTTCATACCGGTCCCGTAGCCGAGGCGGAGGCAGGGTTCCGGCGACTTCGGAAAATCCGAGGCCGGGCCCTGACCGACCGGGCCACTCCGATCCTGCTGCGGCTGCACGCCGCCAGCCTGTCCCGTCTGGGCCGCCACGAGGAAGCCGCTCGCGCGTACGAAGCCGTTGGCGATCAGCTCGGGGAACACGTCGACGAGCTCAGCTCGGCGTGGCTCAGCGTGCGGGCCCTGCGCTCCTCCGAACTGTGTCACCTGCGCCGGTTCGGAGAGGCCGAAACCGATGCGCGTGCCATCATCGAGCGGAGCGTGTTCACACCCGCGCCCACAGGCCTCTTCGTGCGGTGGATCGCGACACACTCACTTTCCTACGCCCTCACCCGCCAAGGACGGCCAGAGGAGGCGGAGTCGGCCGCACGCAAAGCCCTGGCGGCCATGCGGGTGCGCCAGGACGACAGAGGCGACTTGGTTTTCTCCCTGGAGCAGAGCCTCGCCCACTCACTCAGCGCGCAAGGCCGCTACGCCGAGGCCCTCGACTGCGTGACCAGTGCCCGCCAGGCCTACACCACCTCTCGACACTTCGACGCCGCCGAGGCCCACACCGCCGGCGTCCCCACGGCCGAGGCTCTCCTGGGCCTCGAACGCCACGACGAGGCGGCCCAGGCCGCCCGCGACACCATCACCGCTCTCACGGAACTGTTCAGCCCCGACCACGCGTGCGTACGCGATGCCCGAGAACTGCTGGTGCGGGCAACGAGCGCTACAGCGCCCTGACCCGGCCTCTGGCTTTTGCCTCGACGGCAGTGTTCGACGGGAACCGGCTCCGGTCTGTCCGTGCCCTTGGAGGGGAACACTGTTCGGCATGCCTGTCTCGTTGCATCACATCGTCATAGACGCCCACGATCTTCCCGCCCTGGCCCGGTTCTGGGCCGAGGTGCTGCGCTGGCGGGTCCTCTCCGAGCGGGAGCGGGAGGTGGTGATCGGGCCGGACGAGACGGCCCCGGTGGGAATCTGCTTCATGCCGGTGACCGATCGCAAGGTCGTCAAGAACCGCCTGCACCTCGATCTGACCTCCCCGGCGGAAGACCGGGAGGCCGAGATCGAGCGGATCCTCGCACTCGGCGCTCGCAGAGCGGACGTCGGACAGAGCGGTGACGAGTCGTGGACGGTGCTGGCCGATCCGGAGGGGAACGAGTTCTGTGTGGTCCGTCCGAAGGAGACCCTCATCGGCTAGCCCTGGGAGTCACGCGGTCGAAGCCGGTCGAGCGCTGTGCGGTTCGCAGAACTCTGGCCAGGCGCTGCAGCGTGGCCGCAACATGACTCCATGGCCGCCGGCAGAGGTTTCCGACTGTTCGCATCCAAAGCTCTGTTGATCTGGACCGCCTGCCTGGCGGGGCTCGCCTTGGCCGACGGGATCTACTGGGTCCAGCGTCACCGTCTCCCCGACGCGTCGAGCATCAACATCTCGATCGGCGGGACCGCGTTCGTGGCAATCGTCGGCAGCGTGAGTGCCATGCGGCGTACGCAGCGCAGGAAGCACAGGGAATCGCGGGAACCACGGGAACCGCGCTGAAAGCGGTACCAGCGGCGGCCGGGTTTCCGCCCGGTGGCACACCCCGGCACGGCTGCGGCAGCCGTCGAGTTCGGCTATCGGCTATCGGCTGACGTGGTCTTCGCCGGCACCCGGCCGACCGTCGGGATCATCACGCTGGTACTCGGTGTGGCGGTCACGTCCTGGGGCGTTGTGCGAAGGGCGCGTGCCATGGTCCGTGGGATGGCCGACTTCACGGAGCCGTACGGGCAGACCCGCAAAGTGGCCGACGGCCAAGGCGCGGTCACCACCGGCGAGCTGGCGTCCAGCACCATCGAGTGGACGGTGTTCCGGGAGTAACTGGAGACACCCGGCCTCTTCGTGCTGCTGGGCGACGATCGCGCGGTCGCGTTCGCGGTACTGCCCGAGACAGGGGCGTGGGACGGCTTCGCGCCGCGAGTTCAGCAGGGCTCCGCCGAGTCGTTCCTGTTGAGCTTCTCCAAGTAGTCGTGGGCCAGGGCGGTGGCCCGGGTGAACCAGTCCGTGAGGGTGGCGAGTTCGTCGGGGGTGTAGTCGGCGAACAGTTCGGTGAGGCGTGCGTAGTGGCCGGCGTACACCGCTTCGACTCGGGTGACGGCTTCCGGGACCGCGGCGACGCGGACCCGGCGGCGGTCGTCGGGGTCGGGCCGGCGGGTGACGTAGCCCGCGCGTTCCAGGCGGTTGAGGATGCCCGTCACCGCGCCCGTCGTCACATGGGCGCGCGCGGCCAGGTCGCCCGCCGTCAGCAGGTCGGCGCCCGCCTCCAGGACGAAGGCGAAGCAGGTGAGGTCGGTGACGTTCACTCCGAGCCGCCGGGCCAGTTCCTGCTGGCCGATCACATGGGCCGCGATGAGGTGGTCCATGGCGGACAGTGCCCGGGCAGCGTCGGCGGCCGGTCGCGGCTTGCCGTGCATGTGCGTTCCCGATTCGTCGTTCGAGATGACCGAGTGACCGAGTGCCTTTGGGTTCCGGGACCCTCGGATTGTCGGATCCCCGGATTCTCTTAGTGCGTGAGAAGTGTGGGTAGTAAATTTCTTACCTGGTGAGGGATTCTAGTCGCCCTCACGTCGGACTGTGTGTTTCCGCTGCCTATGAACGGGAGACGGGTACGTGAGTCAGCACGACGAAGGCCACACGGTGGCAGGGTGGACCGGTACCGCGATCGCGACCGTCGGAAGCGGTCTGCTGGGTTGGGGCGTGTGTACGGTCTCGGCCGCCGCCCTGGTCGCGGGGCTCGCGGTGTGTGCCGTGAGCGTCCTGGTCACCTGGTATCTGCATCTGGCGGGGTGGGGCAAGCCGCCGGGGCCGCGGCCCCGGGCACAGTGGCCCCTCGGGGTGCGGGACACCGGCGCCCGCGACGGCCACCCCGGATGCGTCTCCTGCCGGCTGGCCGGCCGGGGGCGGCGTACCGCGTCGGCGCTCCGGCCGGTGTCCGCCTCCGGAGAGGCGGAACCGGCGACCGCGGACGCCGGCAGCTGATCGGGAGAGGCTGAGGATCCCTCCCCCGGGCCCCGGCCCCGTCCAAGTCAGCTGCCGCGGGCTGCCGGCGGTCGCTGCGGGCTGTCGTCGGCTGACGCCGAGCTGTCGTCGGTCTCCCCGAGCCGTAGCCGGTCGCCCCGAGCCGTTGTCAGTGCCGCCCTCTACCCTCGCGAGTGATGGCACAGGTGTGGAAATGCTCGGGGCTGCGGTGGTCGGACGACGGACCCGTGCTGGTGTGGAGCGGCGGGCGGCGCAGTCCGCTCGCCCGGGGGAAGCGCGTGGCCTTCGGGGTCGCGGAAGGGGCCGCGGCCCGGGGCGTGCGGGAGTGCGTGGGAGCGCGGGGACACGCCTGCCCGACCAGGGCACCCGTGTCCGGCAGGAGTACCGGCGCCCGGTGCGAGGAGTGTGCGCGGCTCGACCGGGCGCACTCCGTGGCCGCCGACACCCTCGCCGACGATCCCCGGCCGTACCACGTGTATCTGGCGTGGTTCGGGCCCGGCATGGTCAAGGTGGGGATCACGGCCGTCGAGCGGGGGCCGGCCCGGCTGCTGGAGCAGGGGGCCGTGTGCTTCAGCTGGCTCGGTGCCGGGCCGCTGATGGCCGCCCGGCGGGCGGAGGAGTTGCTGCGGGCGGCTCTCCGGGTGCCGGACCGGATCCCGTACGGCGACAAGCGCGTCGTACGTGCCCTGCTGCCGGCGACCCCGGCCGAGCGGGCGGCCGAGATCGAGGAACTGCACGCGCTTTCTGTCGCGCTCGGCGGCTGGCCCGAGTCGCTCGTCCCGGAGCCCTGCCAAGTCGTCGACCATGTGCGGGTGTTCGGGCTGGACGGGGTTTCCGCCGCCGTCGGAGAGGTGGCCGAACTGGTCCCGGGCGGTGTGGTGAGCGGGGAGCTGGTCGCGGCGGCCGGGCCGGATCTGCATCTCGCCACCCGGCGCGGGGTGGTCGTCCTTGACACGCGCTTGCTGCCCGGGTGGGAGCTGACCGCCGCCGGGGCCGGGGAAGAAGGGCAAGTCAGGGTGCCCGTAAGGGAGTTCGCGGCACCCCAGGACGGGCTCTTCTGAACCCGGGGGAGCCTCACCGCGCGGTACCCGAGCCGGCTCGGTACGCTCTCATCAGCGGCTCATCAGCACTTCATCAACGGTCCGTAGTGCGCCCCGGACGGACATGGTCCGCACAGCTCCGCGCGAGCGTGGTCACGAGTTCATGCACATGTGATGGGATTCCCAGGCGTTCCCTGAGAGGCGCCTGTGTGTTTCTTAGGGAAATCACAGATTAGTGAAAGCGTGTTCTCAGAGGACCCGGACAAGGTGTCCACCATGACCACGACCTCGCCCCAGGGGCGCACCGAACTGCTGAGGCCGGACGGGAGCCCCGTCCGAGTGCTTGTGGTGGACGACGAGCTGTCGATCACCGAACTCCTTTCCATGGCCCTCCGTTACGAGGGCTGGCAGATCCGGAGTGCCGGTGACGGGCAGGGCGCGATACAGACCGCCCGGGAGTTCCGGCCCGACGCCGTCGTCCTCGACATGATGCTGCCCGACATGGACGGCCTCACCGTGCTGGGGCGCCTGCGGCGCGAACTGCCGGACGTGCCGGTGCTGTTCCTGACCGCGAAGGACGCGGTCGAGGACCGGATCGCGGGGCTGACCGCGGGTGGCGACGACTACGTCACCAAGCCGTTCAGCCTCGAAGAGGTCGTCGCCCGGCTGCGCGGGCTCATCCGCCGCTCCGGTGCCGCCGACCGGCGCTCCGACTCCGTGCTCGTCGTCGGTGACCTCACCCTGGACGAGGACAGCCACGAGGTCTCGCGGGCCGGGGAGTCGATCCACCTCACCGCCACCGAGTTCGAGCTGCTGCGCTTCCTGATGCGCAACCCGCGGCGCGTGCTCAGCAAGGCCCAGATACTCGACCGTGTGTGGTCGTACGACTTCGGCGGGCAGGCCAATGTGGTCGAGCTCTACATCTCGTACCTGCGACGGAAGATCGACGCCGGCCGTGAGCCGATGATCCACACCCGGCGTGGCGCCGGCTACCTGATCAAGCCAGCCGCGTCATGAGCGGGCGACGACGGCCGCGTACGCAGAAGCGACGAGCGGGAAAGCCGCGCACCCTGCGGACTCGGCTCGTCGTCGTGTCGGTGACGCTGATCGCCGTGGTCTGCGCGGTGATCGGGACCGTCACCACCCTCGTACTGCGCGACCACCTGTACGGGCAGCTGGACGGCTCCCTGAAGGAGGCCGCCGCACGCCTGTCGGGCGGACCGATCGGCGGTCCCGACGGCAAAGGCAACGGCACCGACCTCCCCGGCGCCGGCAAGACGCTCAAGCCGACGCAGACGTCCGTCCTCGAGGAATTCGTCACCCGCGGTCCCCAGCCGCAGAAGACCATCGCGGCCACGGTCGAGAACGGGTCGGTCACCAGCGGCAAGGTCGGCAACAAGGAGAACAACTCGGCCGGCTACACCCAGATGACCCCCGGGACCCTGAGCGAGGCCCAGCTCAAGGTGATCGGTTCCGTCGCCCAGGACCAGAGGCCGCACACGGTCGACATCCCCGGCCTCGGCACCTACAAGGTCCAGTACGTCACGGGCAACAAGGGCACCTTCTACGTCGGTATCCCGACCTCCGACGCCGACGGCACCATCAACACCCTGATCATCGTCGAGATCAGCCTCACCGTCTCCGGCCTGATCGCCGCCACCCTCGCCGGCACCGTCATCGTCGGCGTCGCCACCCGCCCCCTGCGCCGGGTCGCCACCACCGCCACCCGTGTCTCCGAGCTCACCCTCCACACCGGAGAGGTGAACCTCAGCGAGCGGGTGCCGGACACCGAGTGCGACCCGCACACCGAGGTCGGCCAGGTCGGTTCCGCGCTCAACCGGATGCTCAACCACGTGCACGGCGCCCTGCACGCCCGCCAGCAGAGCGAGATGCGGGTACGGCAGTTCGTCGCCGACGCCAGTCACGAGCTGCGGACCCCGCTCGCCTCCATCCGCGGCTACGCCGAGCTCACCCGGCGCGGGCGGGAGCAGGTCGGGCCCGACACCCGGCACGCCCTCGGCCGTATCGAGTCCGAGGCCGGGCGGATGACCCTCCTCGTCGAGGACCTGCTGCTGCTCGCCCGGCTGGACGCGGGGCGGCCGCTGCAGTTCGAGCACACCGACCTCATCCCGCTCGTCGTCGACACGATCAGCGACACGCGTGCCGCAGGCATGGACCACAACTGGCGCCTCGATCTGCCCGACGAGCCGGCACTGGTCGCCGCCGACGCGGCCCGTATCCAGCAGGTGCTGATCAACCTGCTCGGCAACGCGCGCAAGCACACCCCGCCGGGGACCACCGTCACCGCCCGCATCGAGCGGCGCGGGCCGTGGATGTGCGTGGACGTCGAGGACAACGGGCAGGGCATCCCGCCGGATCTGCTGCCGCACGTCTTCGAGCGGTTCGCGCGCGGTGACTCCGCGCGGTCGCGGTCCACGGGGTCCACCGGACTCGGGCTCGCCATCGTGCAGGCCGTCGCGACCGCACACGGCGGCGCCGTCACCGTGGACAGCGTGCCCGGCCGTACGGTGTTCACCCTCTATCTGCCCGCGCTTGCCCCGGCGGCTCCCCAGCCTTCCCCCGAAACGAATTGGCAATCGCACTCACAGGCACAGCACAGTGCCACCACATGGGTGCAACAGGGCGCTTGACGAGAGTCGATGCCATGCGAACCGACTCTTCTCCCGGCACCCTGCCGGCGCGGGAGCACCTCCCGGCCGGCAATGCCGGAACGCCTGTCCTGGACGTTGTGATCCCCGTCTACAACGAGGAGAAGGACCTCGGCCCATGCGTCCTCAGACTGCATGAGCACCTCAAGCACACCTTCCCGTACGCGTACCGCATCACCATCGCGGACAACGCGTCCACGGACACCACCCCCCAGGTGGCGAAGCAGCTTGAGGCGGAGATCGCCGAGGTGAAGTCGTTCCGGCTGGAGCAGAAGGGCCGCGGCCGGGCGCTGCGGACCGTCTGGTCGGCCTCGGACGCGCCGATCCTCGCGTACATGGACGTGGACCTGTCGACCGACCTGAACGCGCTGCTGCCGCTGGTGGCGCCGCTCATCTCCGGCCACTCCGACCTGGCGATCGGTTCCCGGCTGGCCCGCTCGTCGCGCGTGGTGCGCGGCGCCAAGCGGGAGTTCATCAGCCGCTCGTACAACCTGATCCTGCGCGGCTCGCTGCAGGCCCGCTTCTCGGACGCGCAGTGCGGCTTCAAGGCGATCCGGCGCGATGTCGCACAGGTGCTGCTGCCGATGGTCGAGGACACCGGCTGGTTCTTCGACACCGAGATGCTGGTGATCGCCGAGCGCGCGGGCCTCCGTATCCACGAGGTGCCGGTCGACTGGGTCGACGACCCGAACTCGACCGTGCACATCGTGAAGACGGCGACCGAGGACCTCAAGGGCGTGTGGCGGGTCGGCAAGGCCCTGGCCACCGGTTCGCTGCCGCTGGACCGGGTCGCCCGCCCGTTCGGCGACGACCCGCGCGACCGCGACATCCAGGACGTGCCGAAGGGCCTGGCCCGCCAGCTCGTCGGGTTCTGCGTGGTCGGCGGCCTGTCGACCCTCTTCTACCTGGTCCTCTACAGCCTCTTCCGGGAGTTCTCCGGTTCGCAGATAGCCAACGCGCTCGCGCTTCTGGTGTCGGCGGTGGCGAACACGGCCGCCAACCGGCGCCTCACCTTCGGGGTGCGCGGCCGGGGCGGGGCGGTCCGGCACCAGGCGCAGGGCCTGGTCGTCTTCGGTATCGGCCTCGCACTCACCAGCGGCTCCCTCGCCGCCCTGAACGCGGCGACCAGCGACCCCTCGCACTCCACCGAGCTGGCGGTGCTGATCGCCGCCAACCTCGCGGCGACCGTGCTGCGCTTCCTGCTCTTCCGCGCCTGGGTGTTCCCGGACCGCGACGGCGCCGGCGCCGATTCCGGTCGGCAGGACTCGATGGTGGTGGCGACGCACAACCCGGCGTCCCCCACCTACATGACCGGGACCCCGGCCCCGTACCAGCCGCAGGGCCCGCTCCCGCAGCGCCCCACGCACCAGCCGTACGCCCAGAACGGCACCACGACCACTCAGTTCCGCGCCGGTGAAGCCGCGGACGGCACCTGGAGGGACAGCACCATGCAGTTGCAGCCGGTGCGCCCCCACGACACCGACCCGGGGGAACCCCGATGAGTACGAACGCCGACCCCGCGACCCAGTGGGGCCCGCCCCCGACCGCACCCCCCGCTGCTTCGCCCACCGCTCCCCCGGAGCCGCAGCAGCACCCGCAGCAGCCGCAGTCGCAGTACGCGCCGGACGGCCATGACGCCCCGGCCGCGCCGGCGCCGCAGACGGGCTCGGGCGAACCGAAGCAGCCCTTCGTCCGGAGACTGTGGCGCGGCCGCCCCGAGGACCCCGGCTGGGCGCGCCCGGCCTTCCTCGGCCTGCTGCTCGTCACCGCGGTGCTGTACTTCTACAACCTGAGCGTCAACGGCTACTCCAACTCCTTCTACTCGGCCGCCGTCCAGGCGGGCACCAAGAGCTGGAAGGCGATGTTCTTCGGCTCGCTGGACGCGGGCAACGCGATCACCGTGGACAAGCCCTCGGCGTTCATGTGGCCGATGGAGATCGCGGCCCGGATCTTCGGCCTGAACTCCTGGACGATCCTCGGCCCCGAGGTCCTGATGGGCGTCGGCACGGTCGCGGTCGTCTACGCCTCCGTGCGCCGCCGGTTCAGCCCCGCGGCCGGCCTGATCGCGGGCGCCGTGCTCGCGCTCACCCCCGTCGCGGCGCTGATGTTCCGGTTCAACAACCCGGACGCGATGCTGGCCCTGCTGATGGCGCTGGCCTGCTACTTCGTGGTCCGGGCCGTCGAGGACGGCCGTACCAGGTGGCTGGTGTGGGCGGGTGTGGCGATCGGCTTCGCCTTCCTCGCCAAGACCCTGCAGGCGTTCCTGATCCTGCCGGCGCTGGCGTTCGTGTACGCGGCCGTCGGCCCGCACACGTGGAAGAAGCGGATCGGGCAGCTGGCCCTGGCGACGGGCGCGCTGGTCGTCTCCGGCGGCTGGTGGGTGGCGATCGTCGAGCTGTGGCCGGCCTCCTCCCGCCCCTACATCGGCGGCTCGCAGGACAACAGCTTCCTGTCGCTGACCTTCGGCTACAACGGCCTCGGCCGCATCAGCGGCGACGAGACCGGCAGTGTCGGCGGCGGCGGTGGCGCGGGCGGCACCGGGCAGTGGGGCGCGACCGGCTGGAACCGGATGTTCAACGACGAGATCGGCAGCCAGATCTCCTGGCTGATCCCGGCCGCGCTGATCCTCCTCGTCGCCGGTCTGGTGGCGACCCGCAAGCTGAAGCGGACCTCGGTGACCCGGGCCTCGTTCCTGGTCTGGGGCGGTTCGCTGCTGATGACCATGATCGTGTTCAGCTACATGGCGGGCATCTTCCACCAGTACTACACGGTCGCCCTCGCCCCCTACATCGCCGCCGTGGTCGGCATGGGCGCGGGTCTCCTCTGGGAGAAGCGCAGCGAGCTGTGGGCGTCGATCACCCTCGCCGCCGCCGTGGTCTCGGCCGCGGTGTGGGGTTACGTCCTCCTCGACCGGACCTCCACCTACCTGCCCTGGCTGAAGTACCTGGTCCTGATCGGCGGTCTGGCCGCCGCGCTCGGCCTGATCTTCGCGGGCCGGATCTCGCGTCAACTCGCCCTCGGTGCGGCCGCGGTCGGCCTGGTGGCCGCGCTGGCGGGCCCGACGGCGTACACCCTCAGCACGGTGAACTCCGCGCACACCGGCTCCATCCCGACGGCCGGTCCGGCGGGCGCCAGCATGATGGGCTTCGGCGGCGGTGGCGGTCCCGGCGGCGGCCGGGGCGGCTTCGGCGGCGGCACGGGCGGCGGTGGCACCACGCAGGGTCAGGGTCAGGGCCAGAACGGCACCGGCGGCTTCCCGGGCGGCGGCACCGGCGGCACCGGTGGCTTCGGCGGCGGTATGCCGGGCCAGAACCAGCAGGGCGGCAACGGAACCACGCAGAACGGCACCGGCGGCTTCCCGGGCGGCGGCCGGATGGGCGAGGGCGGCGGCATGGCCGGCGGCGGTGGCGTCGGCGGTCTGCTGAACGGCGCGACCGTCACCTCCGAGGCGAAGGCGCTGCTGCAGAAGAACTCCTCCCAGTACACCTGGGTCGCGGCGGCCATCGGCGCCCAGAACGCGGCGAGCTACCAGCTCTCCACCGGCGACGCGGTGATGGCGATCGGCGGCTTCAACGGCACCGACCCGTCCCCGACGCTGGCCCAGTTCGAGAAGTACGTGGCCGAAGGCAAGATCCACTACTTCATCTCCTCCGGCACCGGTGGCATGGGCGGCAGCAGCAGCGGCACGTCCTCGCAGATCTCCTCCTG
Organism: Streptomyces sp. GbtcB6; assembly: GCF_019091475.1. NCBI lineage: Bacteria > Bacillati > Actinomycetota > Actinomycetes > Kitasatosporales > Streptomycetaceae > Streptomyces > Streptomyces sp. GbtcB6. Next base: position 346,784 of record NZ_JAGXJL010000004.1, read on the forward strand.
GGTCGAGAAGAACTTCAAGAAGGTGACGGTGGGTTCGTCCACCTTCTACGACCTCACACAGAAGGCGAGCAGCAGCTGACCAACTCCTGAGCGGCGCAAGGGCGGTGACCTCCCCGGTCACCGCCCTTTGCCGTGCCGCGGGTGCCGGGAGAAATCGCGTTGTACGCTGTATAGTAACTGCCTTACGGTGTACAACATGACTTCTCAGGGCCATCCCCAGCGCTGGCTGATCCTCGGTGTCATATGTCTCGCGCAGCTGACCGTGCTGCTCGACAACACCGTCCTCAACGTGGCCATCCCCTCCCTCACCCGGGAGCTGCACGCGGCCACCGCCGACATCCAGTGGATGATCAACGCGTACTCGCTCGTCCAGTCCGGCCTGCTGCTCACGGCGGGCAGCGCGGCCGACCGCTACGGCCGCAAGAAGATGCTGATGGCGGGCCTGGTCCTGTTCGGCGCGGGTTCGCTGGCCGCGGGCCTGGCCGGTTCGACGGGCCAGTTGGTCGCGGCGCGGGCCGGCATGGGCGTGGGCGGCGCGCTGCTGCTGACGACCACCCTGGCCGTGGTGATGCAGGTCTTCACCCCCGACGAGCACTTCAAGGCCATCGGCATCTGGAGCGCGGTCAACGCGCTGGGCTTCGCCGCCGGTCCGCTGATCGGCGGGTTCATGCTCAACCACTTCTGGTGGGGCGCGATCTTCCTGATCAACCTCCCGGTGGCCGCGCTGGCCCTGGCGGCCGTCATCGTCCTGGTCCCCGAGTCCAAGAACCCTCAGGGCGACCGCCCCGACCTGCTCGGCGCGCTGCTCTCCACGGTCGGCATGGCCGCGCTGGTCTTCGCGATCATCTCCGGCCCGGAGCACGGCTGGACGTCGGCGCGGGTGCTGGGCACGGCCGCCGTGGCGGTGCTGGTGCTGAGCCTCTTCGCGTACTGGGAGAGCCGGATCCCGTACCCCATGCTCGACCCGCACTTCTTCAGGGACCGCCGCTTCACGGGTGCCGTCGCCGGCGCGGTCCTCATCACCTTCGGCATGGGCGGAGCGCTGCTCCTCCTCACCCAGCACCTGCAACTCGTCCTCGGCTACGGCCCGTTGGAGGCGGGTCTGCGGACGGCGCCGCTCGCGCTGACGGTCGTCGCCCTCAACTTCAGCGGCCTGTCGGCCAGGTGGGCGACGCGACTGGGCACGCCGGTGGCAATAGCCCTGGGGATGCTGCTGATGTCGCTGGGCCTGGTGTCCATCGCCGTACTCGATTCGAGCGGTTACGGCGGCACGCTGCTCGGTCTGCTGCTGATCGGCGCGGGGTGCGCGATCGCCAACCCCGCGATGGCCCACGCCATCATGAGCGCGATCCCTCCGGAGAAGGCCGGGGTGGGAGCCGGGATCAACGGAACGCTGGCCGAGTTCGGGAACGGGTTGGGGGTCGCCGTGCTGGGCGCGGTGCTCAGTTCCTGGGTGGCGTCGGGGAAGTCGCTGTCGGCGGGGCTGGGGGCGGGGCAGTTGGTGGGGGCCGCGGCTGTCGTTGCCGGGGGGTTCGTGGCTGCGGCGCTTCTCAGGAAGGCGGAGAAGAATGTCGCCTAGTGGGGAGGGGGTACATGTCCAGCGGCGGGTGCGGGTGGATTGTGGCTGGTCGCGCCCACGCGGCGGAGCCGCATATCGGACACAGTCCCGCGCCCCTGACGGGGCGTTGGAGCTTTAGCATCTTTAGAAGTGGTCGTGGAGGAGGGTGTCGTGATGGCGCGGGCCAGTGTGTGGCTTGAGGAGAAGGACCGCCGCGGCGGCCGTGGCGGTCAGCCGTCCGGTCTCGACCGGGCCCGTATCACCTCCGTCACCGTCCGGCTGCTCGACTCCGACGGGCTCGACAAGTTCTCCATGCGGCGGCTGGCGGCCGAGCTCAAGGTGACCGCCATGTCCGTGTACTGGTACGTCGACACCAAGGACGACCTGCTCGAACTCGCCCTCGACGCGGCCTTCGGCGAGCTGTCCCTGCCCGATGCCGCCGTCGGCGACTGGCGGGAGCAACTGCGGGCGCTGGCCACGGAGTACCGCGCCCTGCTGGTCCGCCACCCCTGGCTCTCCCCGCTGGTCGGCCGATACCTCAACGTCGGCCCCCACTCGCTCGCCTTCTCCCGGGTGGTCCAGCAGGTGGTCCGCCGCGCCGGCCTGCCCGCGCACGGCGTGACCGGCGCGATCTCGGCCGTCTTCCAGTTCGTCTACGGCTACGGCACGATCGAGGGCCACTTCGCCGAGCGCGTGGCGGCGGCCGGCATGACCCCGGACGAGTACTTCAGCACCGCGATGACCGCGGTGACCGAGGCCCCGGCGACAGCCCAGATCATCGAGGAGTCCAGGGACCTCATGGCGGCAAGGGGTGGCGACACCGTCGCCGAGATGCTGGACAGGGACTTCACGTTCGCACTGGATCTGCTGATCGCTGGAATCGAGGCCATGGTGCAGCGCCCCTGAAGGGGCGCGGGGCTGTGTCCGATATGCGGCTCCGCCGCGTGGGCGCGAGCAACCACACACAACCCGCACCCGCGCACTCACACCGCACCCCACCCCTTTAGGCGTCCGGCGAAGCCAACCGCGCCGGAAATCCCCCGGTCGCCACCGGCCCCCACTTCTCCGGCGTCACCCGAATGATCGACTTCCCCTGCTTCACCATCGCCGCCCGGTACTCGTCCCAGTCCGGATGCTCCCCGGCGATGTTCCGGTAGTACTCCACCAGAGGTTCCACCGACTCGGGGGAGTCGATCACCTCGGCCCGCCCATCGACCTGCACCCACGGCCCGTTCCAGTCGTCGCTGAGGACGATCACGCTGACCCGCTCGTCCCGCTTCGCGTTCCGCGTCTTCGCCCGTTCGGGGTACGTGGAGGCGACGATGCGCCCGGAGTCGTCCACCCCGCAGGTCAGCGGCGACCCCTGCGGGGACCCGTCGGCGCGTCGGGTGAGCAGGATCGCGCGGTGGCGGGGTCGTACGAAGTCCAGCAGTTCGTCGAGGGAGACGGCGGTGTTCGTCGCGATGTTCGGTGCCATGGCGTCAGCCTAGGGCCGTGGGGCCCGCTCAGCCTGTCCCTGCCGGGCTCATGTTCACGCCTGCGGCAGCGACTCGCCCTGCACCGCCTGGATCTCCAGCTCGATCTTGAGGGTCGTGCCGATCGCGGCGATGCCCGCCTGGACCACCTGGTTGTAGTTCATGGCGAAGTCCTCGCGGTGCAGTTCCGTCGTCGCGCGGAACGCGGCGCGCGTGCCGCCCCACGGGTCGGCGCCGGTGCCGAGGTAGGAGAGGGTGAGGTCGACCGGCCGTACGACACCGTGCAGCGAGAGCTCGCCGTGGACCGTCCAGCGGTCGGAGCCGGCCGCCGTGAGGCCGGTCGAGAAGTAGGTGATCTCGGGGTGGCGTTCGACGTCCAGGAAGTCGGCGGAGCGCAGGTGGGTGTCGCGCATGCCGTTGCCGGTGTCGATCGAGGCGGCGCGGATGACCGCCTGGACGCGGGACTTGGCGATGTCGTCGGGGGCGATCTCGATGGCGGCGGAGAAGTCCGTGAAGCGGCCGCGGACGCTGGAGATGCCCAGGTGCTGGGCGACCGCGCCCACGGTGGAGTGCGCCGGGTCCACCGTCCACGGGCCCGGCGGCGGCAGCTCGGTGCCGCCCTGCCGCGCCAGCGTGACCGTGCCGACCTCGGCGCGCCCGCTCGCGGTGACGATGGCGCTGGCGGCGGCCGGCGCGTAGCCCACGGCCGTGACGATGACGGTGTACGCCCCGGGCGCGAGCGGGTTCGGGTCCCGTACCGCGCCCTCGTCGTCGGCCTCGGCGCGCAGCACCTGCGTGCCGGTCATGTCGGTCACCGTGACGACCGCGTGCGACACGGCCCATCCGTCCCGGGTGCGGATCCTCGCGGTCAGTCCCATCCCGTTTCTCCCTGCGAACACGTCAGACACTCATACGGTCAGACAGTCAAACGATTACAAATTGGCCTTATGGGACCGGCCCGCGGCGGGCGCCTCCTTGTGGGCGCGCCCGCCACGGGCCGGAGTGCGAACTACTCGCCCGGGTGGGAGAGCTCGATGTCGTGGCCGTCGACACCGGCGCCGGTGACGTTCAGGGCCGTGGCGACCGGCGGGTAGCCCGTCGCGATCACGGTGTAGTCGCCGCCGTCCAGGTCGGCGAAGGCGTACGCGCCGTCAAAGCCGGTGGTGGCCGTGCCGACCACGTTGCCCGCCGCGTCCACGAGGGTCACGCGGGCGTCCGCCAGCGGGCCGTGCGGGGCCCGTACGACACCCTGGAGCTGGGCGCCGGCGTCCAGGTCGACCTCGATCCGGGTGACCCCGGTGCCGCCGATCTCGACCGGGACCGCGCGGGGCCGGTAGCCGGCCGCGTTCACCGCGACCGTGACGACACCCGGCACCAGCTCGCCGAAGCGGAAGTCGCCCTGCTCACCGGTGGCCGCGGTGGCCAGCAGGTCGCCGCGCACGTCGGTGACGATCACCATCGCGTCCTTGACGGGGAGCGCGCTGCCGGCGCCGCGGACGATGCCGCTCAGGCCGCTGGTGCCGCTCAGCAAAATGTCATATGGCACCGGCTCCTCGCCCACCACGATCGTGGCGGCCTGCGGCTGGTAGCCGTCGGCGGAGGCGATCAGCACGTACGAGCCCGCGCCGGGCGCGTCCAGCCGGTAGGAACCGTCGAAGCCCGCGACCGAGCGGCCCAGCTGGCGGCCGGACAGCGAGATGAGGGTGACCGCGGCCTGCGAGACCGGGGCGCTCTCGGCACCGCGCACGTAACCGTGCACCGGGGTGCCGGCGGAGCCCGCCGACTGCTCGGGGACCGCGATGGTGGCCACGGCGGCGAACTGCCGGGTGGCTTCCGGCGCGGCCTCCGTGGTGCTGCTCACGACCGGGGCGGCCCAGCTGGGGACCTGCTGCTCCCCGGCGGGGGCCGGGACAGCGGCGGCGATGGCGGCAGGCGCGGTCTCCGGGCTTCCCTCGGTCTCCGCCTCGGCGGCCTGGGCGAGCCCGCCCTTGGTCTTCAACGGGACCTCCTTGATGAACAGGCTGATCAGGAACGCGAGGGCCGCGAGGCCGCCGGCGATCAGGAAGACGTCGGCGATGGCGTGGCCGTAGGCGCTCTCCAGCAGGGTGCGGATCGGGGCCGGGTACTTGCTCAGGTCCGGGATGCTGTCGGTGGACGAGCCGGAACCGGCCAGGGCGGCCTGGTACTTGGGGGAGAGGGAGGCGATGCCGTCCGTGACGTAGTGCGTGATCCGGTTGGCCATCACCGCGCCCAGCGCGGAGACGCCGACCGCACCGCCGAGGGAGCGGAAGAAGGTGACCGTGGAGCTGGCCGAGCCGAGGTCGCTCGGGGCGACCTGGTTCTGCGTGCAGAGCACCAGGTTCTGCATCATCATGCCGATGCCGAGACCCAGCAGCGCCATGAAGATCGACATCTTCCAGTAGGCCGTGTCGTAGCGGATGGTCCCGAGCAGGCCCAGGCCGGCCGTCACCAGCACGCCACCGCTGACCAGCCACGCCTTCCAGCGGCCGGTGCGGGTGATGAACTGGCCCGAGACGGTGGAGGAGATGAACAGACCGCCGATCATCGGGATCGTCATCACACCGGACATCGTCGGGGACTTGTCGCGGGCCAGCTGGAAGTACTGGCTGAAGAAGACCGTGCCGGTGAACATCGCGACACCGACGAACAGGGAGGCCAGCGAGGCCAGGGTGATGGTGCGGTTGCGGAACAGCCGCAGCGGGATGATCGGCTCCTTGGCCTTCGACTCGACGAGCACGAAGATCAGACCGAGGACGATCGAGCCGCCGATCATCGCGTACGTCTGCCAGGAGATCCAGTCGTACTTGTCACCGGCGAAGGTGACCCAGACCAGCAGCAGCGAGACGGCGGCGGCGACGAAGAACGCGCCGGCCCAGTCGACCTTGACGTCCCGCTTCACGGTGGGCAGGTGCAGGGTCTTCTGCAGCACGATCAGGGCGAGGACGGCGAACGGGACACCGACGTAGAAGCACCAGCGCCAGCCCAGCCACGAGGTGTCGGTGATGACACCGCCGAGCAGCGGGCCGCCGACGGTGGCGACGGCGAAGGTCGCGCCCAGGTAGCCGGAGTAACGGCCGCGCTCACGCGGCGAGATCATCGCGGCCATGACGATCTGGGCGAGCGCCGACAGACCGCCGACACCGATGCCCTGGACGACACGGCAGGCGATCAGCATGCCGGCGTTCTGCGACAGACCGGCGGCCGCGGAGCCCAGCACGTAGATGACCAGGGCTATCTGGACGAGCGCCTTCTTGCTGTACAGGTCGGAGAGCTTGCCCCACAGCGGGGTGGTCGCGGTCATGGCCAGCAGCGAGGCGGTGACGACCCAGGTGTAGGCGGACTGGCCGCCACCGAGGTCGCTGATGATGTGCGGCAGGGCGTTGGTGACGATCGTGGAGGACAGGATCGCCACGAACATGCCGAGCAGGAGGCCGGAGATGGCCTCCATGATCTGCCGGTGGGACATCGGGGCCTGCTCGACGGAGCTGCCGGAGCTGCCTCCCCCGTGCTTGGCGTGAGCCCGCACACCGGCTGGTGTGGTCGTTGCCATGAGCTTCCTTTTCTTACGTCTTATGCGGGTGTACGGGTGGTCGTCGGTTCGAGTACGGGCGTGGGGGCGCGGGCGGCGGAGGTCACCGTGACCGTGGCCGTGTCCATGGCCGTGGCCTTCGGGGTGCCCGGGGCGGGCGCCGTGCCGACGGCGGGCCGGGGGTGCGGGGCCGCGGCCCGGCAGTCGCCGAAGCTGTCCCGGAGCCGGGTCATCAGCCGGATCAGCTGGTCGACCTCTTCGTCGCTCCAGTCGCCGAGCCGCTCGGCGAGCAGCTCGGTGCTGCGCCGGGACAGGTCCACGAGGGTCGCCTCGCCCGCGGGGGTGAGATGCAGGATGCGGGAGCGCTTGTCCGCCGGGTCGGCGGAGCGCTCGATCCAGCCGCGCTCGGCGACGTGTGCCACGTGCCGGCTGGTCACGGACATGTCCACGGCGAGCAGCTCGGCGAGCTTGCTCATGCGCATGGAGCCGTGGCGGCCGAGCAGCGTCAGCACGGCTGCGGAACCGGTCGGGCAATCGGGCGGCAGAATGCGCCCCAGGTCCCGCTTCACGGCTCCGACGGCGCTGAGCTGACGCGCCAGCTCCTCGAACTGCGTCTGCCTCGCCATCACACACACCTCCTCACGACCGTATTCGTTGCTTGGGGCAACCATAGAACTACTTGGTTGCCACAGGCAAATGAATCAGTGGGGGTGGGTATAAAAAACTTGGCAAAGGCAAGTATTGCGGACGTAAACGCGCAGGTGGGGTAGCTTGCGCCCACGGGAGGCCCCCCACTTGGGCGACATCCGCAGATTCGCTAGTGTCTCGGGCCATGGCTAACACCCAGGGCCCCCAGGGCAACTACGACCCCGCCGGCAGCACCCAGATGTTCCGCGCGTTCGTCGACGAGGCCCCGCAGACCTCCCAGCAGACGACGTCCACCTACGCCTCCTCCTCCGGCCCTCGTGTCGGCCTGATCCTCGGCGTCGTCGCCGTGGTGGTCGTGGTGGCGGCGGTGGCCTGGCTCGCGCTCATGTAATACGGCTGCCCGGCGGCCGATCCGGCGGTCATGGCAGCGGTACGACGAAGAACCCGGGGTCGCGTGCCCCGGGCTCTCGTCATGCTCAGCTCCAGTCGACCGTCACGACCCGGGTCTCGATGTGCATGCCCAGGGGTACCCGCCAGTCGTCCACACAGACCGTCCAGGTCCTGGCCGTACGGGAGCCGGGGGCGATCGGGGTCGGCAGGGGCTCCGTCGACTTGATCGTCGACCAGTCGATGCCCAGCAGGTCGATGATGTGCGTGCCGAGGGTGATCGTGCCGGAACGGACCGCCGTACCGCCGGAGTTGGCGAAGGCGACGGTCACCTTCTCGCACCACCGCCGGTCCGTGGCCTCGCGGGTGGGGGTGCTCCAGGTGAGGGCCGCGGGTGCGGGGGAGACCGAAGAGGTGCCGGGCTGCGGCGAGTTGGGCACCGCCGGGTCGGAGGCCGGTGGCTGGGCGCCGTTGCGGTGCGCAGACGAAGTCGGCGAGCCGTGAGCGGAGTTGGCCGTGCCGGCCGGCCCGTCGGACCCGGAGGTCGCGCCGGCCGACTCGCCGGCCGCCGTAGCCGTTCCGGCCGCCGTCCCGCCGCCCGTCCCCTTCGCCCCGTCCAGCGGGACAAGCGTCACCGACCCCGTCGGTCGCGCCGCCAGGGTCGGTATCGTGCCGCCCGCCGCTCCTACGGCCGTATAGCCGCCGCCTTGGCCGCCTCCGCACGCCGTGAGTGCCGAGGCCAGGCAGACGGCGGCCGCCGACGCTGCCGTGACGGCGCCTCGGCGGCCACCCGATGTCCTCGCTGCCTTCGGAGTCCTCGGTGCCTTCGGAGTCCTGCGGAGAAGCATCGCGCCAGTGTGGCTGACACTCCGTCAGTAAGGAACCCGTAGGCGCGACTTCAGTCCGAGATCAGGCCCTCGCGGAGCTGGGCCAGGGTGCGGGTCAGCAGGCGGGAGACGTGCATCTGGGAGATGCCGACCTCCTCGCCGATCTGGGACTGGGTCATGTTCGCGAAGAAGCGGAGCATGATGATCCGGCGCTCGCGGGGCGGGAGCTTGGCGAGGAGCGGCTTGAGCGACTCGCGGTACTCGACGCCCTCCAGGGCCGTGTCCTCGTAGCCGAGGCGGTCGGCCAGGGAGCCCTCGCCGCCGTCGTCCTCGGGGGCCGGGGAGTCGAGGGAGGAGGCGGTGTACGCGTTGCCGACGGCGAGGCCGTCGACCACGTCCTCCTCGGAGACACCCAGGACGGCCGCGAGCTCCGTCACCGTCGGGGAGCGGTCCAGCTTCTGGGAGAGCTCGTCGCTGGCCTTGGTGAGGGCCAGGCGCAGCTCCTGGAGGCGGCGCGGGACGCGCACCGACCACGAGGTGTCACGGAAGAAGCGCTTGATCTCGCCCACGACCGTCGGCATCGCGAACGTCGGGAACTCCACGCCCCGTTCGCAGTCGAAGCGGTCGATCGCCTTGATCAGGCCGATGGTGCCGACCTGGACGATGTCCTCCATCGGCTCGTTGCGGCTGCGGAAGCGGGCCGCCGCGTAGCGCACGAGGGGGAGGTTGAGTTCGATCAGGGTGTCCCGGACGTAGGCACGCTCGGGGCTCTCCTCGTCGAGTGCGGCAAGGCGCAGGAACAGGGAGCGGGACAGGGTGCGGGTGTCGAGGTTCTCCGAGACCACCGGGACTTCCGGGGTCGGAGGGGCCTCCAGCGCTGGGGCGCCTTCGATCGCGCCATCGATGCTGTCGAGCACGTCGATGGCGTCGAGCTCCTTGGGCGCTGCCTCGCTTTTCGTGGGCGTGAGCACCTTCGAGCTGCCCTGGTCTGCGGACATGCCACCCCCTTTGGGTCGCGGGACGGTCGCGGCTGCGTTCCCTGGGAGGAACGATGCCTTCACCTGAATACCGGAGCCGGAGCCTCGGCAAACGCGCTTCCGGCAGAATGTCACATGTCGGCAACACGCTGTAGTGACATGTCGACATGCGAGATGTGAATCCGCCCTGGATGAAGGGGGTCTGACGCTTTTTCGACCCTCAACTGTCGGGAAGTGCGCTGGTGAGCGATTCGCTCTCGAAGGTGATGGCTCGATCCTTTTTGCGGTTACGGCCGCACCAAGTCGCCCGGCGCGGGTCTCGGACCGGTAACGGGCCCCTGGGGCGGGCTCTGAGCGGGTCCGGCGAAGTCGGCTGCGGTTCGGCAGCGCCCCGTTAGGGGCGCTGGGGGTACCCCCAGCCTTCGGCTGGGGGAGGAACTGCGCGTCCAGCCACGACGCGCCGCAGTCGGCAGACGGCACATCGCGGCACTTCCGGCGGAGCGCTCAGGCCTCGATGCGGTTCGCCGAGCGCAGGCGCTGGAAGCTGCGGGCCAGGAGGCGGGAGACGTGCATCTGGGAGACGCCGAGCTCCGCGCTGATCTGCGACTGGGTGAGGTTGCTGTAGTAGCGCAGCAGGAGGATCCGCTGCTCCCGCTCGGGGAGTTGGACGAGCAGGTGGCGGACCAGGTCGCGGTGTTCCACGCCGTCCAGGGCCGGGTCCTCGTAGCCGATGCGGTCGAGGAGGCCGGGCAGGCCGTCGCCCTCCTGGGCGGCCTCCAGGGAGGTCGCGTGGTACGACCGGCCGGCCTCGATGCAGGAGAGCACCTCCTCCTCGCTGATCCGCAGCCGTTCGGCGATCTCGGCGGTGGAGGGGGAGCGGCCGAAGGCGGTGGTCAGGTCCTCGGTGGCGCTGTTCACCTGGACCCACAGCTCGTGCAGCCGGCGCGGGACGTGCACGGTGCGGACGTTGTCCCGGAAGTAGCGCTTGATCTCCCCGACGACGGTCGGCATCGCGAAGGTCGGGAACTGCACGCCCCGGTCCGGGTCGAAGCGGTCGATGGCGTTGATCAGGCCGATGGTGCCGACCTGGACGACGTCCTCCATCGGCTCGTTGCGGGAGCGGAAGCGGGCGGCCGCGTAGCGCACGAGCGGGAGGTTCGCCTCGATGAGCGCCGCGCGCACCCGGTTGTGCTCCGGCGTGCCCGGCTTGAGCTCCTTCAGCTGGCCGAAGAGCACCTGGGTCAGCGCCCGGGTGTCGGCGCCCCGACGCTTCTCCGGGGCGGGGGCGGCGCCTTGGGCGGGAGCGGCGGGGGTCTGGGCGGCGGGCTGGGTGGCGGTCTGGGCCGGGGGCTGGATCGGGGCGTGGGCGGGGGTCTGAGCGGGGGCGGGCGCCTCTTCCTGGGGCGGCGCAGAACTGGCCGACACGGTCAACGCCACCTCTTCATCGGTCAATCATCCGTCAAAAGCGGTCATAGCATCACAAGACATGTGCACTGTGTGCAAGCACCTCATAACGTCGTGTTGGGTATTAATACTGGCAAGTTGAGGCATAAGGCGCAGTAAAGCCCCCCGCCGTCGCAGGCGAGGGGCTCGGGATCCGGAAGCCGCCGTACGGCTCAGAACTCGTAGTCGGCGATCACCCACGTGGCGAACTCCCGCCACTGCGCCGCGGCCGCCTGGTGGGCCGGGTGCTCGATGTACCGCTTCAGCGCGTCCGGGTCCTCGACCGCCGAGTTGATCGCGAAGTCGTAGGCGATGGGGCGGTCGGTGATGTTCCAGCCGCACTCCCAGAAGTGCAGCTCCTCGATCTGGTCGCCGAGGGCGAAGAAGGCCTCGGCGCCCGCGACGGCACGCGGATCGTCGCGCTCGACGCCCTCGTTGAGCTTGAAGAGGACCAGGTGGCGGATCATGGCTACTCCCAGTGCGGCTACTTCGCCCCGTCGGCCAGCCAGGTGAAGAAGTCGCCGACGGACTTCGCGGCGTCCGATATGCCTTGGAAGACTATCTGGACCCAGTCCGCCGCCTTGGGCGGGTCCGTGATGATCACGTAGAGCGCGAAGATCACGAGCACGTAGACGGCGATCTTCTTGGCGTTCACCGCCACCTGGCCTCTCCCCTGTCTGGTCCCCCGGCTGCCGGGCGCGAGTGTAACTCTCCGATCGTTTTGTATGACCAACGGCGCGATGGATGCCGGATTTTTTTCTCCGATGCGCCGTTGCCCCGAAGCGTGAACCGATCGCGGGTGTCGCTCCGATGAAGGGCCGAGGGAACGAAGACGGAGGGAACGCACAGATGCTGATGACAACGATGGCCTTCGGGCTCGTCGCCCTGCTGGTCGTGCTCGTCGTGGCGGCGCTGCTCGACTGCGTCCGCACACCGGCGGAGCGGGTCAGGTACGTCCCGAAGTGGCTCTGGCTGCTGTTCCTGCTGCACGCCCCGGTCTTCGGGGCCCTCGTCTGGAACTACGCGGGCAAGCGCCCCGAGCCGTCGGCATAACGCATGAAGGGTGGCTCCGAATCGGAGCCACCCTTCATGTGACAGCGGTAGCGGAGGGATTTGAACCCTCGGTGACTTGCGCCACACTCGCTTTCGAGGCGAGCTCCTTCGGCCGCTCGGACACGCTACCGAGGGAGACCTTACAGCACGGGGGGCCGTGCTCTGAAATCGGTATTCGGGGGCCGGGACAGGCCCCCACGGGCGGGTTCAGCGGGTGCGGAAGAAGTCCGTGAGGAGGCGGGCGGATTCGTCCGCCAGAACGCCCTCGACCACCTCGGGGCGGTGGTTCAGGCGCCGGTCGCGGACGACGTCCCAGAGGGACCCGGCGGCGCCGGCCTTCTCGTCGCGGGCGCCGTAGACGACCCGGTCCACCCGGGACTGGACCAGGGCGCCGGCGCACATCGTGCAGGGCTCCAGCGTGACGACCAGGGTGCAGCCGGTGAGCCGCCACTCCCCGAGCGCCGCGGCGGCCCGGCGCAGGGCGAGGACCTCGGCATGCGCGGTGGGGTCGCCGGTCGCCTCGCGTTCGTTGTGCCCGGCGGCGAGGACCGTCGTACCGTCCGGGGACAGCACGACGGCGCCGACGGGGACGTCCCCGCCCCGGACGGCCCGGGCGGCCTCGGCCAGGGCGAGCCGCATCGCGGCCCGCCAGCGGTCGCGTACCGGGTCGGGGGACCCGGGTGCCTCGTGGAGGGTCAGCGGACGGTCTCCAGGACGTCGGAGGCGCCCAGGGCCTCGGCGATCTCGCTGAGCGCGTCGTCGCTGAGTGACAGCAGCTCCTTCGCGCTCACGCCCAGGTCGTCGAGGATCGCGGCGTCGCCGACCGGGCCGGCCGGCACGGCGGAGCCGTCCCCGTCGTCGTCCTCATCGGCCTCCGGCTCACCGTCCTCGGTGCCGTCGAGGTCGAGGGCGTCCAGGTCGTCGGATTCGTCCTTGGGCTCCCTTCCGAGCAGTTCGTCGGTGAGCAGGAGCTCGCCGTACGAGCTCCGGGCGGCGGCGGCTGCGCTGGAGACGAAGACCCGGGGGTCCTCCTCGCCGTCGACGCGCACGACGCCGAACCAAGCGTCTTCCTGCTCGATGAAGACGAGCACCGTGTCGTCGGCGTCCGACGCCGATTCCCGGGCCAGGTCGGCCAGGTCCGACAGGGTCTCCACATCGTCGAGCTCTGTGTCGCTCGCTTCCCACCCGTCTTCGGTGCGCGCGAGCAGTGCGGCGAAGTACACCGTGACTCTCCCACTGGTCTTAGGCGTGCCGGTTGGGGGTCCCCCCGGCGGAGGTTCTGGGCGGGGAGAGCTGTGCTCCGAGCCCCACCCACTCGGAATCGTGGCAGAAACAAGGCGTTCAGGGGACGTCTTCGGCTCCCTGTGTCTGGCAGTTTTGATCGCACGTATGCAAAGAGGCTTCCATGCGTCCGTCAACGCAGCCACCAGCGCACTCGTTGCCGCCACCTGCGGATCGTACGCGGGTTTTCCCGCAGCCCACGCACGGCCTTCCCTATGACGGACCGCAACGCGCCACAAGCAGTGGATCTTTGCCGAAGGATCGGCTTTACGACTCTTGCCGAGTCTTGTGGGCTCTTACCGGGTCCTGGGGACTCCTACCGATTCCTACCAGCGGAACGTCCGCATGCGCAGTGCGTGCCGCAGCCGGGCCGCCTTGGCGCGGCGGGGCTGGACCCGGTCACGCAGGGCCCGCGCCTCGGCGAGCTCGCGCAGGAACAGGGCCCGGCGGCGGCGCCGCTCGGCCTCCGTCTCGCCCTCGGGCGCGCCGTACGCACGGTCGGCCCGCTCGGGCCCCTCAGACAGCTCAGGCACGGTCACACCACCCCCGTCCGACACCTCCACTTTCCCCCGGATGGAGGGTTTGATGCCAGCGTGGGCCTGCCCGGGGCTGCGCGAGGTGGGCGGGGGCGCGGTTACTGTTGTGGACATGCGTCTCCACGTCGTCGACCACCCTCTGGTCGCCCACAAGCTCACCACGCTGCGCGACCAGCGCACCGACTCCGCGACGTTCCGGCGGCTCGCCGACGAACTGGTCACCCTGCTCGCCTACGAGGCGACGCGGGACGTGCGGACCGAGGCCGTCGACATCCAGACCCCGGTGGCCGCCACGACCGGCGTCAAGCTCGCCCGTCCGCGCCCGCTGGTGGTGCCGATCCTGCGGGCCGGGCTCGGCATGCTGGACGGCATGGTCCGGCTGCTGCCGACCGCCGAGGTGGGCTTCCTGGGCATGATCCGCAACGAGGAGACGCTCCAGGCGTCCACGTACGCGTCGCGGATGCCGGAGGACCTCTCCGGGCGCCAGGTGTACGTCCTGGACCCGATGCTGGCCACGGGCGGCACGCTGGTCGCGGCGATCCGCGAGCTCATCAAGCGCGGCGCGGACGACGTGACGGCGGTCGTGCTGCTGGCCGCGCCCGAGGGCGTCGAGCTCATGGAGCGGGAGCTGGCGGGAACGCCGGTCACGGTGGTGACGGCGGCGGTGGACGACCACCTCAACGAGCACGGGTACATCGTGCCGGGGCTGGGGGACGCGGGGGACCGGCTGTACGGGGCGGCCGAGTAGCGAGCCGTTCTCCGGCGGTCCGAGCCGCGGTTCTTCGGTCCGCCGCCGCATGGTGCCCGGCGGGCCGTTCGCTTCGGCGTACCGCGCCCCGCCTCTTTGACCGCCGCGACGGTGATCAGCCACGACGGCGGAGTCCGGCGGTGCCTCGCGGTATCCGGCGGGGCGTTCGCCTGGGCGCCGTAGCCGGGTGCGGGTGCGGTCGGCGGCCGCGGGAGCGTCGTGGCTGGTCGCGCAGTTCCTCCCCCAGCCTTCGGCCGGGGGTACCCCCAGCGCCCCTTACGAGGCGTCGCCTTACGGGGCGCTGTTCAGCAGGCCTTCTTCGAAGTGGACGCCGTCGGTGTGGGGTTGGACAGGGCCGTGATCGCCTTGGCGGCCGTCGCCTGGGGGGTCAGGGCCTTGAAGGCGTTGCCCAGGATCAGGTCCACGGCAGCGCCCTTGCGGCCCGCCTCCGTGCGCTGGTCGGCGGCCGTCACCTGGGTGGCCAGGACCGGGAGCGAGGTCTTCAGGGCCGAGGCCGGGCCGAGCAGTATCGCCGTGCCCTTGACCTTCTGGTCGAACCTCGCCGGTGCGTTGCCGATGTCGCCGATCTTGAAGCCGCGCTTCTTCAGTTCGTCGGCGGTGTCCTTGGCCAGGCCCGTGCGGGTCGTGGCGTTGTAGACGTTCACCGTGATCTGGGCCGGCTTCGGCAGTGTCACGGCCGGCTTACCGGCCGACGCACCGGCCGCGGGACTCGCGCTGGTGGCGGCCTGCTTGACGCAGTCGCCCGCCGAGCCGGCCGCGGACGCCGTCCCGCCGCCGCCCGTGAAGACGTCGATGAGCTGCAGGGTGCCCCAGCCGACCAAGCCGAGCGCGGTGACGGAGGCGACCATGGAGAGGACGAGCCGGGCACGTCGTCGGCGCGGGCGCATGCGAGGGTATTTGTCCCCTGTGATCCGGTACTGGCCGCCCATGCCGGGGGGAGTCAGCATGCTCATGAGCGCAGCGTAGTGCGCCACGGGTGCGTTGACTAATAGATGATCATCTGACGGTGCTCGGTCCAACCCGAAAGGGCCAACCGGCGGCAAATGCCGGATGGCAGGCGGGTGTCAGGCGGGTGTCAGCCGAGTTCGAGCACGCGCGCGTGCAGCACCTGACGCTGCTGGAGGGCGGCGCGGACCGCACGGTGCAGCCCGTCCTCCAGGTACAGGTCGCCCTGCCACTTCACGACGTGCGCGAAGAGGTCGCCGTAGAACGTCGAGTCCTCGGCGAGGAGGGTCTCCAGGTCGAGCTGCCCCTTGGTCGTCACGAGCTGATCGAGGCGGACCGGGCGCGGTGCGACGTCCGCCCACTGCCGGGTGCTCTCCCGGCCGTGGTCGGGGTACGGCCGGCCGTTTCCGATGCGCTTGAAGATCACACGGAAAGCCTACCGGTCCAGACGTTCCGGGCGCAGCCATGGCGACCGAGTGCGACGCTGGAAAAGACTCCGTAAAGGTCATCAAACGGGCTAAAAGGGAACAGGGGGTCCGATGATGAGTGCCGGCGAGGCCGACGAAGCAGGTGCCACGACCCCGGGCACGACTCCGGCCACGACCTCGGCCACGTCTCCGGCCATGACCCCGGCCAGGGACGCAGCCGACCCCGCGGGCGCCACTGACTCCGCGGGCGGCACCGGTCCCGCGGGCGCCACCGGTCCCGCAGACCCCGTGGTCGCCGGGATCGCCGCCGGGTACGCCTTCGACGGTCAGGCGCTGGAGCTCGGTGCCCTGGTCTGGGACGGGCGGTGCCGTCCCGACGCCCCGGTCCGCATTCCCCTCCCCATGCTCAACCGGCACGGCCTGGTCGCCGGCGCCACCGGCACCGGCAAGACCAAGACGCTCCAGCTGATCGCCGAGCAACTCTCGGCGCAGGGCGTCCCGGTGTTCCTGGCGGACATCAAGGGCGACCTGTCCGGCATCGCCCGCCCCGGGCAGCCGAACGACAGGGTCCGGGGCCGGACCGGCGAGGTGGGGCAGGAGTGGACGGCGACCGGCTTCCCCGCCGAGTTCCTCGCGCTCGGCGGCCTCGGCCACGGCATCCCCGTCCGGGCGACGATCACCAGCTTCGGACCGGTGCTGCTGTCGAAGGCGCTCCAGCTCAACCAGACCCAGGAACAGTCCCTGGGCCTGATCTTCCACTACGCCGACACCAAGGGCCTGGAGCTGATCGACCTCAAGGACCTCAGGGCGGTGGTCGCCTTCCTCACCTCCGACGAGGGCAAGGCGGAACTGAAGAACATCGGCGGGCTGTCGACGGCCACCGCCGGGGTGATCCTGCGCTCGCTCACCGCCTTCGAGGCCCAGGGCATGGCGGACTTCTTCGGCGAGCCGGAGTTCGACACGGCCGACCTGCTGCGCAGGGCACCGGACGGCCGGGGCGTCGTCTCGGTCCTCGAACTCCCCGCCGTCCAGGACCGGCCCCTTCTCTTCTCCACCTTCCTGATGTGGCTGCTCGCCGACCTCTTCCACGACCTCCCCGAGATCGGTGACGCCGACCGGCCCGGGCTGGTCTTCTTCTTCGACGAGGCGCACCTGCTGTTCAACGACGCCTCGAAGGCGTTCCTGGACTCGATCACGCAGACCGTGCGCCTCATTCGCTCGAAAGGGGTCGGCGTCTTCTTCGTCACGCAGACCCCGAAGGACGTACCGTCCGACGTCCTCGCCCAGCTCGGCAACCGCGTCCAGCATGCGCTCAGGGCCTTCACCCCGGAGGACCAGAAGGCGCTGCGGGCGACCGTGCAGACCTTCCCGAAGTCGTCGTACGACCTCGAAGAGCTGCTCACCGGGCTCGGTATCGGCGAGGCCGTGGTGACCGTGCTCAGCGAGACGGGCGCCCCGACGCCGGTCGCGGCGACCCGGCTGCGGGCCCCCGAGTCCCTGATGGGGCCGGTGGACGCGGCGGAACTGGACGCGGCGGTGCGTGGGTCCGCGCTCTACGGGCGTTATGCACAGGCTGTGGACCGGGAGTCGGCGTACGAGAAGCTGCAGCGGACGCCGGCCGAGCCGAGGGCCCCGAAAGCTCCGAAAGCTCAGCAAACCCCGAAGGAAGAACCGTCGCTGGTCGAACAGGTGGTCAGCAGCGGGATGTTCAAGTCCCTCGCCCGGTCGGTGGGCACCCAGCTCGGCCGGGAGATCACGCGGTCGCTGTTCGGCACGGCCCGCAGACGCAGGTGAGCCGGGAACCGGGAGCCGGGGGCCGGGCGCCCCGCACGGGCCGCCCGGTTCCGGCCTCTCCGGTCCGAGGGATCAACCGCGTTTCTGCTCCTGCGGTAGCGGCCTCGACGGCTCCGCCGTCTTCGTCTCCGGCTTCGGCGTGCTGCGGACGGCTTCCGCGCGCAGCAGGGCGCGCAGGACCGCGTACGGGTCTGAGGACATGACTGTGTTCCTTGCGTAGAGCTGACTGGCCTGGGGGGAGTGCGGGACAGGCAGGTCGGTCAGCAGCGCAGGACCACGGTGCGCAGGAGGGGTGTGGCGTACGGCGGACGCGGTGTCGTCGGGCAGGGGCGGTGGCGGTCCGCCGGGCCGGCGGGCGGCGCCGCGTCGGGGAGCGGCGCGAGGCGCTGGGGTACGTCGGCGCGGTGGACGGCGCGGGCGGGTGGCCGTAGCGGGGTGTCGAGGACGTCGTGCTCGGCGGTCTCCGCCGAGACGGTCGCGGTGGCCGCCGCGAGCGCCTCCGCCGCCGTCGGGACGCCGGCCAGCAGCAGGGCGAGCAGCAGCACGAGCGCCCGCGGCCAGACGGGGCCTGGCCGCGGGCGGCGTCCGGTCGGGGGACCGCTGCTCATGGCGGTCATCTCCCCGCGTGGTGGGCGGTGTTCATCGCGCGGGGCGCGAGATCCGCTCGCTCGGCGTACCGGCGAGGCGTGAAGTTGACGAAACCGACGGGCCGGTGCCGACGAGGC
The DNA here is from genome assembly GCF_019091475.1 of Streptomyces sp. GbtcB6. Taxonomy (NCBI): domain Bacteria; kingdom Bacillati; phylum Actinomycetota; class Actinomycetes; order Kitasatosporales; family Streptomycetaceae; genus Streptomyces; species Streptomyces sp. GbtcB6. The sequence goes on from NZ_JAGXJL010000004.1 coordinate 365,180, forward strand.
CCGCGCTCGCTCGGCATCCGCACGTTCGGTCTGCGGCCACGGGGCGGCCGGCGACGCTCACAGGGCCTGCGGGATCTGCTGGGCGCGGCCGCGGATGCCGAACGCCGTGACGATCTCGACGATGCCGACGACGACCAGCCAGATGCCGGCGACGAGGGTGAGCACCGCGACCGACCTGAACGGCGAGACGATCAGCACGATGCCGGCGACGAAGGTGACGATCCCGAGGAAGATCATCCAGCCGCGGGCGGGCATTCTGTGGTCGTGTACGGCGGCGAGCGTCTGGGTGATTCCGCGGATCAGCCAGCCGATCCCGATCCACAGGGCGAGCAGCAGGATCGACTCCAGAGGGCCCCGGAAGCAGAACAGGCCCAGCAGGATCGACAGTGCGCCGCTGATGAAGGCCAGCACGCGCAGCGAGGTCGTCTTGTGCGTGCCGAACGCGGCCACCAGCTGGAAGACGCCGCTGATCAGCAGATAGATGCCGAAGAGCACACCGGCGGCGAGCAGCGAGGCGCCGGGCCAGACGAGGATCAGGATGCCGAGGATCAGGGATGCGATCCCGGTGAGCAGGACGGTCTGCCAGGCGGCCTTGGAGAGGGCGTGCAGCGGTCCCTCGAAGGGCGGTTCGGGCTCGGGCCGAGCGGTGCCGGTGGCATGCGCCTTCCGGTCGTCGTCGGCGGGGCCGGTGCTGGGGGGCTCGGTCATGGTTACAGCTGAGACCGACGGGGGCGGCCCTGCCAGCAGGACAGGGCCGGACGGGTGAGCCCTCGGATCCGGTCGGGGGAGTCCCTACTTCCCACCCGCCTTCGCGGCCTTCGCCGCCGCCTTCATCTCCTGCTTGTGGGCTCGCACCTTCGCCAGCGACTCGGGCCCGGTGATGTCGGCCACCGACCGGAACGCCGCCGCCTCCCCGTACGCCCCCGCCGCTTCCCGCCACCCCTTCGGCGTCACCCCCAGCTGCTTTCCCAGCAGCGCCAGGAAGATCTGCGCCTTCTGCTTCCCGAACCCGGGCAGTTCCTGGAGCCGCCCGAGCAGCTCCGCCCCGCTGTCGACGTCACGCCAGATGCCCTCGGCGTCACCGTCGTAGTGCTCGACGAGGTACTGGCACAACTGCTGGATTCTCTTGGCCATCGAGCCGGGGTACCGGTGCACGGCCGGCTTCTCGGAGAGCAGTGCGGCGAAGGCCTCCGGGTCCCGGGCGGCGATCTCGTGCGCGTCCAGGTCGTCCGTGCCCATGCGCTGCGCGATGGTCGCCGGCCCCTTGAACGCCCACTCCATCGGCACCTGCTGGTCGAGCAGCATGCCGGTGAGCGCGGCGAGCTTGCTGCGGCTGAGGAGTCCGTCGGCCTCGGGGTCCTGGGCGAGATGCAGGGCGGGGGAGTCGGCGTTGGCGTCCATGGCTCGATGATCCCGCGCCAGGACTGCCCTCGCGCGCCCGCGGCGGCCCGGCCTCTTGGCTTGCCCCACCCCTCACGTACGATTCCTCCGCGATTCAGCTTAGGTAAGGCTAACCTCAGACAAGGGGGTCACCGGGTGACCATCGAGACGTACCGCGACGCCTGGGGCATCCCGCATCTGCGGGCGGCCGACGCCCGCGAACTCGCCCGCGCGCAGGGCCGGGTGACGGCCCATGACCGGGCCTGGCAACTGGAGGTGGAACGGCACCGCGCGCAGGGCACCTCGGCGTCCTTCCTCGGCACCCCGGCCGTCGCCTGGGACGTCTTCGCCCGCCGGGCCCGCCTGGCGGACACGGCGAGACGTTGCTTCGAGGCGCTGGAGAGACGGGACCCGGAGACGGCGGAGTGGGTACGGGCGTACGTGGCCGGCGTCAATGAGGGCCTGCCGGCCGGCGCCGCCCGCACGCCCGAGTTCGCCCGCACCGGCCTGACCCCCGGCACCTGGGAGCCCTGGCATCCCCTGGCTATCTGGCTGGCCACCCACATCCTGTTCGCCGGCTTCCCGGCCAAGCTGTGGCGCGAGGAGGCAATACGGCACCTGGGCGAGGAGGCGGTCCCGCTCTTCGCCACGGACGGCCCCACCACCGCCGGCAGCAACGGCTGGCTCCTCGCGGGCCCCCGCACCACCACCGGCCACGCCCTCCTCGCCGGTGACCCCCACCGCTTCATCGAAGCGCCCGGGGTCTACCAGCAGATCCACCTCGCCTGCCCGGAGTTCGACGTCATCGGCCTGGCGGTCCCGGGCGTCCCCGGCATCGCCCACTTCGCCCACACGGGCACGGTCGCCTGGTCCATCACCAACGCGATGGCCGACTACCAGGACCTCTACCGGGAGCGCCTGCGGCGCACGGTGACCGGCGTGGAGGCCCTCGCCCCCGACGGCACCTGGACCCCGGCCGCCCACCACACGGAGACGATCGAGGTCTCCGGCAACCCCCCAGTACGGATCGAGGTACTCGAAACCCCCCGGGGCCCGGTCATCGCCGGGGGGCCGGAGGGTCCGGGGACGGGGCCGGTGGAGGGTCCGGGGACGGGGCCGGTGGAGGGTTCGGAGGGTCTGGAGGCGGGGGCGGCGGTGGGTCTGGCAGGTCTGGAGGCGGGGGCGGCGGTGGGTCCGGCAGGTCTGGAGACGAGGGCGGTGGAGGCGGCGGCGGGGACGAAGAAGGAGGCGACGGGGGCGATGGTGACGGGGACGATGGAGGTGGCGGCGATGGAGGTGGCGGAGACGGCGGACGTGCTCGACCGCGAACTTCGCACGCCTCTCGCCCCGCCCGCCGAACGGCCTGCTGTCGCGCACGCACCGGCAGCCGCCGACGGCGGTCGGCCCCCGCGGGGGCCACTCGCACCCGACGACGAAAGCCGCACGGGTGGTGCGGGTGGGAAGACATCCGCCGATGGCGGAGCCGAGGCGTTGGCGCTCCGCTACCCGCCCCGCGTCACCGAAGACCTCGGCTTCAGCGCCCTCCTCCCCCTCCTCCGCGCCCGCCACGTCACCGACGTCGACCGGGCCTTCGACGCCTGGGCCGAGCCCGTCAACGTCGTCCACGCCGCCGACACCGCCGGAGGCCTCCTGCACCGCGTCGCCGGTCGCGTCCCCGTCCGCTCCCGCACCAACCGCACCCGTCTCGCCCCAGCCTGGCTCCCCGGCCACGACTGGCAGGGCTGGCACGAGATGCCGTACGGCGACATCACCGACGGCGTGGCAGTGATGGCGAACCAGCGCGGCCCGGCCACCCCCCTCGGCGTCGAGTTCGCCCCGCCCCACCGCGCCGACCGCATCCGCACCCTCCTCGGCGAGCGCCGCACCTGGTCCGCCGCCGACATGCCCGCGATCCACACCGACACCCACCTGGCCTCCGCCACCCCCCTCCTCGACCGCCTGGCCGCCCTCGACGACCTCACCCCCGAGGCGGGCAGGCTCCGCGACCGCCTCCTCGCCTGGGACCGCCGGATGGACGCCGACAGCACCGGCGCCGCCGCCTACGCGGCCGTACGCTCCGCCGTCGTACGGCACCTCGCCGCCCACCCCGCCTTCGCCGCCCTCACCGAACCCCCGGCCCGCCCCGAGGTCCTGCTCCCCTGGCTGGCCCTCACCCCCCGGATCGCCTTCGCCCTCGAACACCTGCTGAGGGCGGAGGAGTTGTACGGCGTCGACCGCCCCGCCGTCGTACGCGCGGCCGTGGAAGACGTCGCGGCAGGCCGGCCCACCGGCACCTGGGGCGACACCCACCGCCTCACTCCCTGGCAGGCGCTGCCCGAGCCGTCGTACGACGACGGACCGGCCCTGTCCGGTGACCACGACTGCGTGCTGTGCACCTCCGCCGTCCCCGGCCTCACCGACCGCTCCGCGCGCGGCCCGGCCGCCCGGTACGTCTGGGACCTGGCCCATCGCGACGACAGCCGCTGGGTGGTCCCGCTCGGCGCGGACGGCGTCCCCGGCGCACCCCACCACACCGACCAACTCCCCCTGTGGCTCAAGGGAGACCTGGCCCCGGTCGTCACCGACTGGGACCGACTGGAACGCGTAGACCTCGCAGACCTCGCAGACCTCGCAGAGCGAGCAGAACTCACGGAAGAGAACGATGTCTGAGCACCACGAACACCACGACCACCACGGACACCACCCCGTCCTCGAACACCCCGTCCCCGGCTTCGGCACCGTCCGTCTCCGCCCCCTGGACCCCGAGCGCGACGCGGCCGTCGTCCACACCTGGGTCAGTGCGGAACGCGCCGCCTTCTGGGGCATGACCGGCCTCACCCGCCCCCAGGTCGCCGAGATCTACGCCCACATGGCCACCCTCGACACCCACCACGCGTACCTCGCCGAGAAGGACGGCACCCCGGTCGGGCTCCTCCAGACGTACGAGCCGGAGGCCGACCGGGTGAGCGAGTGCTACGACGTCCGCCCCGGCGACATCGGCGTCCACGTCCTCCTCGCCCCGCCCGGACCCGAAGGCCCCCGCCCCGGCTGGACGGAGGCCCTCCTGACCACCTTCACGGCGTACGCCCTGCGCACCCTCGACCGCCGGCGCATCGTCGTGGACCCGGACGTCCGCAACGAGAAGGCGATCGCCCGCTTCCGGCGCCAGGGCTTCGAGCTAGGCCCGGCCGTCGTACTCCCCGAGATCGATCTCCCCGACGTCCACCTGCCCGAAAAGCGCGCTCAACTGGCTTTTCTCACCCGGCCGGTAGCCTTCCCGGATGTCCCGGATGCTGACTCCCGATGACCTCATCGCCCACTACGGCCTGGAGCCGATCCCCCGCGAGGGCGGCCTGTTCCGTGAGACCTGGGCCGGTCCCGCACGCGCCGACGGCCGCCCCGAGGGCACCGCGATCGTGGTCCTCCTCACCGCCGACGACTACTCGGCCCTGCACCGCCTCCCCACCGACGAGATCTGGCACTTCTACCTGGGCGACCCCCTCGACCTCCTGCTCCTCGCCCCCGACGGCACCACCCGCACCTCCGTCCTCGGCCCCGACCTCCTGGGCGGCCAGCATCTCCAGCTGACCGTCCCGGCCGGCACCTGGATGGGCGCCCGCGTGACACCCCCGGGCGCCTGGACCCTCTTCGGCTGCACCATGGCCCCCGGATTCACCTTCGAGGGCTACGAACACGGGAACGCGGCCCACCTCACGGCGCGTTACCCGTCCGAAGCCGCCCGCATCACGGAACTCTGCCGTCCATGACCCACCTACTGGACGGACAGATCGCCCTGGTCACGGGCGCGAGCGGCGGTATCGGCCGGGCCATCGCGCGGCGCCTGGCGGAGGAGGGCGCGGCGGTGGCCCTGCACTGCCGTACGGCGGTACGGGCGGCCCACGAGGCGGCCTCGGGCATCACGGCCGGCGGCGGCAGGGCGACGGTCGTACAGGGCGACCTGAGCGACGAGGAGACCTGCCACCGCGTCGTCCGCGAGGCCGCGGAGTGGGGCGGCGGACGGCTGACGGCGCTGGTCGACAACGCGGCCGTACAGCCCGTACAGCCCCTGCCCGGCATGACCGCGGCCGACTGGCGCGCGGTCGTCGACACCAATCTCACCAGCGTCTTCGCCTGCACCCAGGCCGCCGCCGAGATCATGCGCGCCCAGGCCGGCGGCGGCACGATCACCCACATCGCCTCCATCGAGGCGACCCACCCGGCCCCTGGCCACGCGCACTACAGCACGGCGAAGGCGGCCGTGGTCATGCACGCGAGGGCGGCCGCGCTGGAGTACGGCCGCCTCGGTATCCGCGTCAACACCGTCTCCCCGGGCCTGATCGACCGGGAGGGGCTGGCGGCGGACTGGCCGGAGGGGGTGCGGAGATGGCAGGAGGCGGTGCCCACGGGCCGGTTGGGAAGCGCGGACGACGTGGCGAACGCCGTCGTCTTCCTGGCCTCGCCGCTCGCGTCCTGGATCACCGGCCACGACCTGGTGGTCGACGGCGGGGTGTCGGCGCGCCCGACGTGGTGACGTCTCCACCCCTCGAACCCCCCCCACTCACCCGCAGACAAAATGAGCACTACAGGCTTCTCAGCCGTATGACCCAGGAACGCGTGTTGCCGAACCCGGAGCGGATGACGTGAGCGAAGGACACGACAAGCGGGGAGCGACGCCGACCGGCAACCGAAGGAACAGGGTCCTGCGCGCCCTCGCACTCCTCGGCACCCTCCTCGCCGCTCTCCTCCTGGCGTCGGCCGGCCCCGCCTCCGCGCACGCGGCCCTGCGCGGCAGCGACCCCGCCGACGGCGCCGTGCTCAAGTCCGCGCCCGGATCCGTCACCCTCACCTTCACCGAGTCCGTCGGCCTGCTCGACGACTCCTTCCGGGTGTACGACCCCACCAACCACCGGGTGGACACCAGCGACGCCGAGCACGGCCCGGCAGGCTCGGACACCGCCCGGGTCACCTTCCCGAAGAAGCTGGGCACCGGCACGTACACCGTGGCGTGGCGGATCGTCTCGGCGGACAGCCACCCCGTCTCCGGCGCCCTCACCTTCTCCGTGGGCAAGCCGTCGGCGTCCACGACGCCCGTCTCCACCGGCCCCGTCGAGAACCCGGTCACCGGCAGCCTCTACAACATCGGCCGCTATGTCGCGTACATAGCCGTGGCGCTGCTCATAGGCGCCGCCGCCTTCCTGGCCGTCTGCCGCCCGCCGGATCCCGCCCCCCTCCGCACCCCGGTCCGCACGGCGTGGTGGGCGCTCCTCGCCGCGACCCTCTTCCTCTTCGTCCTCCGCTCTCCGTACGAGGAGGGCACCTCCCCGGCGACGGCCTTCGACCTCTCCGCCCTCGGCAGGTCGGCGACGGGCCGCCCCGGTCTGGCCCTGCTGGCGAGGGCGGCCCTGCTGGTGCTCACCGCAGCCCTCTACCTCTTCCTCCGCAAGCGCGTGAGCCCGACCCGTCTGACCCGCCCGTCACGCCCCCTGTTCGCCACGGCCGCCACCCTCTCCATCGCCCTGGCCCTGACCTGGGCGGCGGCGGAACACGCCTCGGCCGGCATCCAGGTCCCGCTGGCGATGACGTCGTCGGTCCTGCACCTGTTGTCGATGGCGCTCTGGCTGGGCGGCCTCACGGCCCTCCTCATCACCCTCCACCGCACCACCACGCCCCTCCCCGCCGTCGTCGTCACCCGCTTCTCCCGCGTGGCCTTCGCCTCGGTGACGGTCCTCGTCGTCACCGGCGTCTACCAGTCCTGGCGCGGCCTCGGCTCCTGGCAGGCCCTCACGGACACGTCGTACGGCAGGCTCCTCCTCGTCAAACTCGCCGCGGTGACCCTGCTGCTGGCGGCGGCCTCGCAGTCCCGCCGCTGGACGGCGAAACTGGCGACGGTCCCGGCCGCGACGGCCCGCGACCGCGTCCCACTGACGGTCGGCGCCCCGCCGGACCTGCCGGCCCCGGTGGATGCACCGACCGAGGAGGATCCAGCGTCCCCGGAGGAACCGCCCGCCACCCCCGCCGGCCGCCACCAGGCAGCCCTGCGCCGTTCGGTCCTCGCCGAAGTGGCCATCGGCGTCGCCGTCCTGGGCATCACCACGATCCTCGGCGGCACCCTGCCCGGCCGGGCCGCGGCCGAGGCTGCCGGGTCGGCCGGGTCGGGAACGGCGTCGGACTCGACCGGCATCCCCGCGGCCGCCGTCGCCATGGTCCCCTTCGACGTCGGCACCCCGAACGGGCACGGCAAGGTACAGATCACCCTGGACCCGGGCCGGGTCGGCGCGAACTCCGTACAGGCGGTCGTCTTCGGCCCCGACGGCGGCATCTCCACCGTCCCCGAACTCCGCCTCTCCTTCACCCTCGCCGCCCAGAAGATCGGCCCCCTCCCCGCCAACGTGACCGACCGCGGAGGCTATTGGGCCGCCGACTCCGTCAACATCCCCATCGCGGGCGAGTGGACGATCTCGATGACGGTACGGGTGTCCGACCTGGACCAGGTGACGGTGACGAAGAAGATCCGGATCGCCGCCTAGCGGGGCCCACCTCGGCCGCTCAGGCGCCCACGGTCCCGTCGACGCCCTCGCGCAGGAAGTCGGCGTGCCCGTTGTGGCGGCCGTACTCCAGGAGGACGTGCAGCATCACCATCCGCAGCGACACCTCCTCCTCCCACCTCGGCTGGTATCCGGCCTGGTCCAGGGAGCCGGCCGCGCGCTCGATCCGGCGCGAGACCGCCACCTCGGCCTCCCAGGCGGTGAACGCCTCCTGCCTGGTCGACCCGCTCGCGTCGTACGCAGCCTGGAAGTCGATCTCGTCGGACCACACCATGGGCGCGTCCTTGTCCTCGAACACCCGGCGGAACCAGGCGCGTTCCACCTCCGCCATGTGCCGCACCAGGCCCAGCAGCGACAACGTGGACGGCGGCATCGACCGTTGCCGCAACTCCTCGTCGGTGAGCCCCTCGCACTTCATCGCGAGGGTCGCCCGGTGGTAGTCGAGGAAAGCCCGCAGCATGTCCCGTTCACTGCCGAAACTGGGCGGTCCTATGCGGTCGTCGCTGCTCACTGGCCGTGCTCCTCGTCGCTCGCTCGTCCGCTCCGGCACCCCGGCGCAGCAGCAGTATCCAATGGCGGGCACCTCGGTGCGGAGCGAGCCGTGCGCTGCCTGCTCTCAGCCGTTCCTCACATCCTTCGCCAGGCGCTGAGCAGTTCCTCAGGTCCGTACGCCGCGTCGAGCCCGGAACAACTGATCCCGTTGCGCGAGACCGCTACGAGCGGTACCGGCTCGTCGGTGACCGCCGCCCGATGCTTCTGGAGCGAGGCAAGGTCGTGGCTGTCGAACGCGGAATTCTCCAGCCACTTGACCGAGCCGAGGAAGAGCAGCTGTTTGGCCACCGGTTGACGGTCGGCGCCCACCAGGTCGATTTCGACGTCGTTGCTGCGGGTCCAGTACCCGCCGATCGCCGGGGCGGTGGGCAGGAGCCCGTCCGGGAGGAGACGGGCGAGGGATTCCCGGACGAGGGGCTCGATCGCGCGGCCCCGCCAGCTCGTCCACTGCTCCTTGATCCGGCTCAGAGTGAGATCTCCTCGCATCCGCTCGATCTCCGCCATGTGCGGATCCAGAAACGCGAGCCAGAACCGCAGGTACGGGTCGGCCACTCGGTAGCGGCGTTCCTTCGAGGGCCGCAGTGACAGCGGCAGTTCGGCCGCCACGACTCGTTTCTCGGTCAGAACCTCGGTGGCTCTGGTGAGAGTGGTGTGGGCGATGCCGCCGGCGGCGCGTGCGATGTTGGTGAAGGTCCGCTCCCCGCTTCCGACGGCCCGCAGGACCTCCCTGCTCATCGCCTGCGGTGGAAACTCGGCGGCCAGTGAGCGCTCTGCCGAGACCAGCAGTGCCGAGATCGGGTTGTTCAACGAGTCGCGGAGGAACTCCCAGACAACCGCTCCCGGCCGCCACTCGGCACAGATGAGCGGCAGACCGCCCGTGACCAGTGCGGCATCGAAGGCGGCTGCCGGCTCGAGCCCGAGCATCTCGCCGATGTCGGCAGGGTTCAGCGGCCCCACGACCATTTCCCGGCCCCGCTGATGGAAGGGGCGGTCGTAGCTGTTAAGCGCCTCCATCATCGACAGGTCGGATCCGACCAGGAGGAGCAGTACGGGCTTGCGGCAGAGCAGCCGGTCCCATGCCCGCTGGAGCATGCCCTCGAAGGCGTCGATGCGGTCCATGAGATACGGAACCTCGTCAATGACGACCACGCTCGGGCTGTCGGCGGGCAGGATCTCCGCAAGGAGCCTGAACGCGGCATTCCACTGTTCCGGAGTCTCCTCCGAGAACAGTTCCCGCTCCGGCAGAGTGGATCTGCCGACGGCGTCGAGCAGTTCCGTCAGTTCGGCCTCCGCCGTGCCGCCCGCCGCGGTGAAGAAAAGGTTCGGCGTCCCGGTGCGCCGGAGAAATTCCTCGACGAGGCTGGATTTGCCGACGCGCCGCCTTCCCCGCATGAGGATGCACTGCCCCGGTTTCGCCGACCCGACGGCGTCGCGGACAGCCTGCAAGGCGTCGCCGAGCACGTTCAGCTCATGGTCCCGCCCGATGAATCGACGCACAGCAAGCCTCCCGCCAGGGATGGTATCGCTGGAGATACTATCTCTGTCGCTACCATCTTGACTCGGGCGTGACGCTCATGACGCTGTTGATGCGGGTGGCGCCGGGCTTCGAAGTGGGGCGGTCGGGCATGAGGCGGCCGGGTCCGCACAGTGCGCGCGCCACCTCGGCAGGCAAACGGGCCGGGCTGCCTCACAGCCCGGCGGGCCCCTGAGGCGCTCGTCACACCGCTGCGGCCGTTCTCCTGGTCCGAGAGATCCCGGATGTCGTTCGGCATCTGGGTGCGTGTCGGCTCGAAGGCCGGCCGAGACGGACAACGTCGAAGGGCCCCGCTGCGAACAGCGGGGCCCTTCGACATCGTGCCCGGTGAGGCACTGGCGGAGGATACGAGATTCGAACTCGTGAGGGGTTGCCCCCAACACGCTTTCCAAATGTTCGTCCGGGGGTTCGGGGGTGTACGGGAACGTCCTGACCTGCGGTTTAGAGGGTGCGGGCGGAGCTTCCGAACGGTGCCGTACGCCGGTGAATGCAACCAGAACTGCAACCACGGAGGGGTTCTCGTTCTGGCCTCCATACAGCGGTTTACTCCTCGGACAGGCCGGGCCGCCATTCCCGGATGGCTCCGTCGAAGTCGCCGTCGCGTACGTCTTGCAGGGCCGTCGCGTAACCGATCTCGATGGCCTCTGTGATCAGCTGCTGTAGCTCCGTCGGCGCGTACAAGAGTCGGTGTCCGGCGCCCGAGCAGAGGTTGGCCGCAGCGTGGCCGGCGGCACGGGCATGCTCGCTGGGAACCGTTGCGACATGCATGTCCGAGATGGCTTGTGCAGCGTTCTTGATCTCTTCCTGCGGAGACGAAGTCATGGCCGCCAGTATCCGCACGCTGGCGCAGGTAGGGAATGCCGCCTGTGGCGCGTGATCCCGGTTCTGTGCTTTGGCAGCGGTGAGCCTCGACGGCGTACGTGTTCGAGCTCGACACGGGTGCCCAGAGTGGCGGCCGATGTGACTCCGCCGATCAGGGCGATCAGTAGCATGCCTGCACCTCGGCGCGAGGGTGCCAGGTTCATGAGAGGGGTGTAAAGATCGCTTGAAGCCGGGTGGAGTTCAGGGTTGACCTCAAGATCGCCACTGCCGGGACCGTCGAATGCACCAGCATGGACCATGTCACCGATCCTGCTGGCTTATTCCGTGCTCGGCGGGGCTGGCTGCTCGCTGGTCGGAGCAGAGGAGATAGCCGCAGCGCTGAACGAGAACCGCATCAACATCCTCGTGGCCGACATCCAGCGCTGAAGCGGCCGTCCAGCACGTACTGCCAATTAGTCGTTGACACTCAGGGCGGCGCGCGCGCAGCTGACGAATTCCTTCATGGCCTCCTCATGCTCCCTCCAGTACTGGTCGAGCCGGGGGCCTATCTCAGGCTCCATGCAGTCGCTGAGCAGGGCCGACGCTTGCTCCGCGTCCAGGGCCGGGAGCTGGTCGAGAGCCGCAGACGCCGCATCATGCATCTCCATCATGTTCGCGGCATCGGCTGCATGCGCGGCGCGGAAGGCATCCAGGGCCTCCACGGCCCTGCGGGCATCCTCATACTCGGGCCTCCAGACGCTGACACCGGTCAAACGCATGTAGAGCCAGTACGCCTCACCTCGTTGGCGAGCGAGGCGTTGGAGGTTCTGCGCCGCATTCAGAACGCGGGTGGACGCAGTGGCGAGGGAGACTGGAGCGACAAGCTGGAGCACCCCCCAGGCATGGATAAGTTCGTCGTAGGCGGGCGTGGAGGCTCCCGTGTCGGGTTCCCGGAACATCGTGTGCAGAACTCGGCCGAACGCCCTGTCGGTGCGGATTAGGTTCGTCGCTGCGCTGATCCGCTGCGGCGTGGTCGGCCTGTTCCCGGACTGCCTGGAGGGTAGCTGTCGCAGCCGTTTCCGCTGCTTCCTTCGCGGCCTTGGCCTGCGCGACGCCCCCGCCGGCTTGCACTTTGGCGCCGAGCCAGACGCCTGCGAAGGTGAAAACGATGGGGAGGAGCCAGACTATGAACGCCTGGTGTTCCTTGAGGAAATCAATCACGCGCTGATCTTCCCCTGTGCCGCGGGAGACGCCAGAGCCGACGACACAGCCGGGCTCGGAGAAGCCGGGAGCAAATCCCAGCTCAAGACGGAGGCCCCGGAGACTACCGTCTGCGGCGTCGAGCAGCCGTACCCGTCGCTATGATCCGCGTCGTACCGAATGTCAGGTGGCGACCCCCGCTTTCGTCCCCCACAGAAACCGGCCGAGCAGCGCCTGCCGCAGTCACCTTGCTGAACGTGAAAGGTAGACATGACCCGCCGGTTCTTTCCTGTCATAGCCGCCTGCGCGGCAGCACTTCTCGCCGCCGGCTGTAGCGGCCGAGCCCCGCAGCCTGCTGCGGCAGCCCCCACGGTCACGGTCACCCAGACCATCGCGCCCACCCCCACCCCCACACCGACATCCACGCCTGTAGCTAGACGCACTTCGGCCACCCCCACACCGGCCGTCTCCTCGGCTCCTGCGCCAGCCCCGGCCCGTAGTCCCCAGGGATCAGTCGCCCTGACCGAATGGCACGACGGCGACGCGACGAACAAGTGCGTGAACGTCATGACCGTCTACGAGAACCGCTCCGACACCGCAGTCATCTCCGTCACCCAGAAATTCCAGACCTTGTACACGCCCAAGCACGCCGACGGTGAGTACCCCGACGACGTGGACGGCCCAGTGAAGATGCTCACTCAGGACGCGGGCATCGCCCCATACGGGACCCGGACCCTGTACTGGCAGGTGTGCGCGCCCGAGCTGGCCTCCAAGCAGAACCCAGTTCCGCCGGACGGCACCGACTCGTTCATGTCCGAGATCGGCGCCCAGCCTCGTGCCACCGTCTGGGACTGGGCGCAGTAGAGACGACGCGGGCCGCGCACATCAGAACGGCGCACGCGGAGCGAAGAAGTCCCAGCGCTTGTGCAAGAGATCCCGCAGCAGGAGGGCAGAGCCCCACAATTCCTGCGGCGCACCATCGTCCTTGTAAAGGTCCCAGAATCTCCGGTGACGGATTTTTCCCGCCTCTTCATCGTGGAAGGGCTTGTCGATGGCGGTGAAGACGACACCGATTCGCGACGTCTGCCTCAGTGCCTCGTAGAGCGCCTCGTGATATTCGTCCGCGCGGCCGGGGCGCACCCAGCCCGTCGGGACGTGGATGAACAGCCACCCGATTTTGCCCCGAGGCAGTTGCTTGACCGCACCCTTGACCGTATTTCGGACCGTGGCCTGCGAGAAGGGCGTGTCGTCCTGCTTGTACTTCACCTCGACGGGAACGTCACCGATGTTCGCCAAGTTGAGGAGGATGTCGAAGTCCTGGCCCTTGACTCCCGACTCCGTCACCCTGGCGATGCCGGCTGGCATGCGCATGAGGGTCTGGAGGACGTCTGCTTCGAAGATCGCCGACACGACATCGTTCGTCTTGGTGTAAGAGAGGAAGTCAGCGAACCACAGTTCGCCCTGAAACTCGAACACTCTCCTAGCGAGTTCCTGGCGCTGCCGGGCCTGCTGCACCCAAGGGCCGAGCTCCTCTCGGTTGTCGGCGAGGGGAAACTTCTCCTTCACCCAGGCGGCGCCGAAGATAGATTCGAGGAAGGCGGTCGCCGCGGTCTCGGCTACGGCAGCCTCGTATCGATTCGCTGCGACCTCTGGATGTTCGAAGAGGGCCTGCATGCCCTCATGCATCCGGTCGTTGTAGACCGCCCACGCAGTTGCCTTGTTGGGAAAGCCTTGGGCCCGGTTCTCCTCCATCCAAGCCGCGAAGGTCGGTATTTCGATCATTCCCGGACTATAGGGGCGCCCGGGACGCCGTCGCCAAGGTTTTCCGACAGGGCCACGCCCGTCCTGAGACCGGGACACCCGCGCCCACCACGACGGCTGTCACCGCTCCCTCCTCCCGCGCCAGCTCGCTTTTCGGTATCAACGGTCGATGATTGACCCGTTAGTGACCCCGCTGACCAGCGCGCGCATGGCCGCCGTTGAGAAGAGCAACGGCCCACGGCTCATGTCCTTGGAGTCGCGCACTGCGGCGTGTTCGCCCAGTTCCGCGACTTCCACGCAGTCGTTCGCACCCCCGCTGTACGAGCTCTTCCGCCACCGCGCGTGCGCGAGGTCGACGTCGTACTGGGCTGTCGTGACGTCGTGCGGGGCGGCCATGCTGGGCGTGCTCACTCTTCGAGCTCCTTGCTGATGCGTGCGATGCGGGTGCGGGTCTCCGACGGGTCGAGGGCGCTTTCCCTCAACTGGTCGAAGATGTCCGTGTAGTTGTCTACGTCCTCAGGGGACTCCAGATACACGGAGTTCTTGGGGTTCTCCAGCCACACCAGGTCCGGCGTCGGGTGCGGGAAGGTCAGGATGACGAACGGGCCGTACAGCCCGGGATGCGCTCCGAGCGAGAACGGCAGCAGCTGCACGGTGACGTTCGACCGCTCGCTGGCCTCTACCAGCTTCCGCAGCTGGTCGCGCATCACTTCTACAGAGCCGACCCTCCTGCGCAGCACGGCTTCGTCGAGGATCGCCCAGAGCCTGGCAGGGGCCTCGCCACCCAGGCGGCTGTTCTGCCGCTCCATGCGGACCCTGACCAGGGACTCGACCTGCGGCGGGGACAGGTCCTTCCTCATCTGGGAGATCACGGCACGCGCGTAGTCCTCGGTCTGGAGCAGCCCTGGCACGAGCATTGGCTGGTAGCTGGCGAGGTGCGTCGCGCCGGCCTCCAGTGCGAGGTACCCGTCGTAACGGGTCGGGGTGAGTACCGTCGAGTACTTCCGCCACCAGGGCTTCTGCTGCTCCTTGTCCGCTCGCACGAGGTCGAGCACGTCGGCGCGCCGGCCTTCGTCCTCGACGCCGTACAGGTCCAGCAGAGCGCGGACGAGGACCGGCGTCGTACCGCGTTCGCCGTTCTCGATCCGGCTCAGTGACCCCTGGTTGACCTCCAGCTGGTCGGCGACCTCGGTGAGGGTGAGCCCGGTCGCGTCACGCAGTTCCTTCAGCCGTGCCGCGAGCTGTCGCCGGTAGACCGACTGCGGGACCAGGCTTCTCTTCAAGGCCATGCCGGAAGTCTCTCCGTACCGGCGCCGCCTCGACAAGCCCGTACGGGTCAACTTCTCAAGACATATTGCCTAGTTGGTAGTTGCATCGGCATGCTGTCATGAGTCGCGACGCGCGTTCGTTCGGGTGCGCGCCGCAGCAGACCGATGGGCGATGCCTCGCCAAGACCCCGTCACCGGCGCGCGCCTCCATGTCGGTCCCGCACGCCGTACCAGGAGGGTGGGCCATGCCACGGACAACGCTGCTTCGGCAGCTGCTCCAGCAGCGGCACCTGACGACGCACGAGGCTTTCGCGGCCCAGTACGAGCGGGCCGCCGTGCGGCTGGCGGAGCTCGACCGAGACCCTCGCCTGGCGTCCCTCCAGGTCTCTCCACGCCAGTTCGACCGCTGGTACGGCGGGGAGCTACTGACTCTGCCCCGTCCTGACGCCTGCCGGGTGCTGGAGCACATGCTGGGCAGACCGGTGTCCGAGCTCTTCTCCGCGGTGTACGACGGGGACTCCGAGTCCAGCCGCTCCGAGGAGCCGCGCACACGCGAGCAGGCGCCGAGTCCCCTTCCGCCACGAGAGGACGACGAGAACCCCCTGGACATCGTCGCCCGGACCCGGCAGCTCACGGCCAGCAACGCCGACGCCGCGACGCTCGCGTTCCTGGATTCCTCCCTGGAGGGCATTGTCGGCCGGTACGAGCAGGACGGGCCGTACGCGCTGCGCCCCCAGGCTCGCCAGGTGCGGCAGCTCGCCCACACCCTCCTCGACGGTCGCCAGCCACCAGGCACACGCCGCGAGCTCTTCCGCCTCGCCGCTCGCGCCTCCGGCCTGCTCGGCTACATGGCGGTGAACACGGGCGACTTCGTGCTCTCGGAGGCGTACTGCACCGAAGCCCGGGATCTCAGCCGGGAGATCGGCGACCTGGACACAGAGCTCTGGGCGCGTGGGACCCTCTCCTTCGGCCTTTACTACGCCGGCCGGTACGACGAGGCCGACGCTTGCGCCGCCGCGGCCGTCGAGCGCGCGCCACGCCACGCCCAGTCCATCCGCCTGCTCGCCAACGGCCGGGCCCGAGCCCTTGGCAAGACCGGCGACCGGCGTGCCGTCGAGCAGGCCATCGGACAGGCAATCCGCCTCTCCGACCTCCACGAGGTACCCGTCGGGCTGACCTCCTGCATCTCCTTCGAGCCGTACGGGCGGGCCCGGACGCTGGCCAACGCCGTCACGTCACACGTTGCCCTGCGCAACACGGCCCAGGTACTGCGCGACGCCGAGCACATCGATGACCTCGTGGAGCACTCCACATCCTCCTGGAGCCGTTCGCTCGTACGCCTTGACGTCGCCACCGCGCTGCTGCAGCAGCGCACTCCCGACATCGATCACGCGATGGAGCTCGGGGGTGAGGCCCTACGGCTGTGCGGAGACACCCCGATCAGCTCCGTCTACCAACGCTCCCGTGACCTGCGCGAGCAGGCCGGGCCGTGGCGTGATCACCCGGCGGTACGCGATTATGGCGAGGAGTTCCGGGCCTGGAGCTCGCAGCCAGCCGTCATGGCCATGGCGTCATCCGCGTCGTAGGCGCCGTCGGTGTCGTCGTACGCCGGGGCGGTGTGAAGCCGAAGGAGTTCGACGGGTGCCCCTGCTCAGCGCCGATCCCGCCGCGTTCCCCGCCGAGCCTCCCGCCGACACGCGGGATCCGGCGGTCACCGCGGCCCACGACTGGGCGGCGTTCAGCGCGCTCGACGAGATGACCGATCACTGGGCACGCCCGGGTTGGTCGGACGGCAGCCGGGCGTTCTACTGGATGCTGACCTTCCCGGACGAGCAGCGGCTCGCGACCCTCGTCGGACGCTGCCAGGAGGAGCTGGCCCCCCTCGGCCTCGACCCGGTGCCGACGGACGGGCTGCACATCACCCTTGCCCGCGTGGGCAGGCCGGGCGCTGTCGCCCCCGATCAGCTGGACAGCCTGGCGCGGGACGCGGAGGCGCTGCTGCCCTCCGCTTTCTCCGTACGCGCCATGCCGCTGGCCGGCTCCCGCGGTGCCGTCCGCCTGTCCCTCGGCCCGTGGGAACCCCTGCTTCGGCTGCACCACGCACTGGCCGAGGCCGGAAGCAGTGCTGGTCTCGCGCCGAAGAAGCCGACGTCCGCTTTTCGACCGCACTTGAGCCTCGCCTACAACAACCGGCGGCGTCCCGCTGCCCCCGTCGTGGAGGCGGTCTCAGCACTTCGCGCTCTCCCCGCTGTCGAGCTCTCCGTGTCCGCCGTTCAGTTGGTGGAGCTCCGCCGCGAGGGGCGGACGTACTGCTGGGATGTACGGAAGAGCGTCCCGCTCGGGTAGCCCACGGGCATCCAGAGGGAAGACCACGACGACTTCCTTGCCGATCGCGGTCGGCCGGACCGACCATTCGGAGGCCAGCGCCCCGACGAGCAGCAGTCCGAGACCACTTCCCGTCAGCTCACCCAGCGACGCCTGCGCTGATCGTGCCCGGACCTTGGAGACATCCCGTCCCGCGTCGTGGACTCGCAGTACCGCTACGTCCCGGTAGACCTCCACGCACATGCAGTCCGGTCCGCCGGCGGTGTGTCTGACCGCGTTGCCCACCAATTCCGAGGCGACCAGAACGGCGTCGTCGACGCGCTCCGGTGAGGCACGTCCCTTGAGGGACTCGTGCACGTGTCGCCGCGCGAGCCCCGAAGGCTCGGCGCAGTCGGCCAGCTTCACCCAATGACGCCTTACCGGTGTCTGCCTGCAGAGGCGTTCTTCGTCTACCGCGTCCATCGCCGCTCTCGTTTCCGGTTGGGCACTGGACCGATCAGCCTCGCCATCCGTGAGCCGCGACGGTACGCCGCAGCTCCGCCTCTTCGCGCGCCGCCGGACGGCGGACGAACGGCGTCCTGACGGCGTACCGCCGTCTGCCGCCCCCAGCGAGGCTCTTCTTCGAGGCGCTGGCCCTTGGCGTCTCGCCCCGACCGGCTGGAGGTAAATCGGAATGAGCGGCAGCGCCAGGCAGACCGCACCGCACGAGGTGTCCCCGGGCGCGCGCCTGGTGCTGTATGCCTGCCTGCCCGCGTCGCTCGGTGAGATCGCCGACCACAGCGTGGCCAGCACACGGCAGTACGCCGCCGATGCCGGCTGGGAGGCGGTCGAGACGTACGTCGACCGAGCGGCACCGTTCGAGAGCCGCGCCCTGTGCGCGGGCTGGCACAACGCTTTGGCTGCGGTCGAGCAGGGGAGGGCGGCCGGGATCGTCACCCCCCTGCTCGTGATGCTGGGGCATCTGGAGGAGGACAGGACGAACCTCGCGGCCTGGCAGGCCCGGACAGGGGCGTTGATCACGACGCCGTGGGCGGTCGTCGACGCCGCCGTCCCGACGCTCTTACGCAGGACGGCGGCGTGATGACCAGCATGCGGCTACGGCCTCTGCGGCAACTGCTCAGCCAGCTCGGATTGGTGCTGCGGCACCCGGCGAAGTATGTCGGCCGGTTCGGCTTTGGCGCCTTCCAAGTGCTGTTCCTGCCCGTCCTGGTGACCGGCACAGCGTTGACCACGCTCTACGCAGGCCAGATCCGGTAGCTACGGCCCGCGTCCTCGACTCCCTCTCCGGATGCTCCGAATCCCCGTCCCCCACGGAATCCGATCAGCCGGAGAGGGGCCGCACCGCAAGGTGCGAATGCAGGAACCCGGCCGGTGTGCGGCGCGGCGAGCCGCACATTGGCCGGCCAGCAGTACGACGAACCGTTCGAACCTTTCCGACACGAGAGGAAGTGCGATGACCGCAACCACACTCAGCCCGATCAGCGCGCCGCCGCCGGTAACCGCCGGCGCCGAGGCGTCCGTCGTGGCAGGCGCCCTCGACGTACCCGCCGACCCCTTCGACGTCGACCTCACCATCATCACGGAGGTCGACTCCGACCTGCTTCCCAGGGCGTGCGACACCGGTGACGGCTGCAAGCCGTCCTGCGCCTCGTCCTGCGCGAGCGCCGTCTGACAGCGGCTCGTACGCGGGGCCGGGAGCACTTTCGCTCCCGGCCCCGCCCCGGTCACAGCACTATGGCGGAGGCACTGGAAATGGGAAGTGACGAAAAGCTCTACCAGCACACGGGCACGGCCCTGCTCCGGGCCGCCGCGATGCCGCTGACGAGCCTGCCGGAATGGTGGCCCGATCCGGCCGACACGGACGCCTGCCGCAGATGGTTGAAGCAGGTGTGGGCCGACGAGGGGTTCGCCGACGCCGTCCGGCAGACGAGTGGTGACCTTGCCACGCGGGTCGACGCGATCCGCGGGGGGCAGCCGGCACGTCCCAAGCAGGTCCGGCGCGCGGCCCTGGCCACCGTCCGCTACGCGCTGCGAGCCACCGGGCGGCCGACCCCGTTCGGCCTCTTCGCCGGGGTGGCGCCGGTCGGCGTGGGTTCCACACCGTACGCGAGATGGGGAGACGCACACCGGGCCGTGGTGCGGGTGGACACCGAGTGGCTGGACGACGTCGTCGCTCGTCTGGAGGCGAGCCCCGACCTGCTGGAACGCCTGGACGTGGTCCTGAACAATCTGGCGGCACGCCGAGGCGGACGCCTGCACGTCCCGCACGGCGGACCGATGGGGGCCACCGTCCGGCGCACCAGCGCGGTCCGTTGGATCGAGGACCTCGCGCGCGAGCCGGTCCGCTTCGCCGCTCTCGCCGAGAAGTTGGCCTCCGCCTTTCCCCGAACCGAGCCGCGCCACATCACCACACTGCTCGGCACGCTGGTGCGCGAGAAGTTCCTGATCACCAGCCTGCGCCCGCCGATGACCGACACCGATCCGCTGTCCCACCTGATCGAGCGACTGCACGGCGTGGACGTCGGTACGGTGCCGGAGGCCGCGCAGGTCCTACCCGAACTGGAAGCGGTGCGACGCGCCGTGCACGAGCACAACCGGCTTCCCGCGGACCGCCAGGCGCCCCAACGGGAGGCGCTGACGCCGCTCTTGCGCCGGCTCTCCGGCGCGGGCCGAAGCCCTCTCGCCATCGACCTGCGGCTGGACGCCGACGTACGGATCCCCGAGAGCGTCGCGCGCGAGATGGAGCGGGCCGCCGATGCGCTGCTGCGGTTGACGCGCCGACCGGCGGGCCAGGGTGTGTGGAAGGAGTACCAGGTCGCGTTCTGGGAGCGGTACGGCACCGGCACGCTGGTGCCGGTGAAGGAGGTCGTCGACGCGGCGTCCGGGCTCGGCTACCCAGCCGAGTATCCCGGCAGCCGCATGACCGCGCCGCCACCGGTGGTCTCCGAGCGGGACGAGCAGCTGCTGGCCCTGGCCTGGCAGGCCAGGGCCGACGGTGGCAGAGAGATCGTCCTCACCGACGACATGATCGACCGCCTGGCCGACGAGACGATCGCCGCGCGGGAGGTGCCGCCTCACGTGGAGATGTGCGCGCGCCTGCACGCCGACAGTCTGCCCGCGTTGGAGCGTGGGGACTTTACGCTCACTGTGACGCCGGCCCGCGCCGCGGGAACGCTCACGTCCCGGTTCTCACCGGTCGCCACCGGCTCGGGACTCGACGAGATCTACCGGCAGGTCCCCGCGAGCGTCGAGAACGCGCTGACCGCGCAGCTCTCCTTCGCGCCGCTGTACCCGCACACCGAGAACGTCGCCCGCATCCCCGCCTATCTCCCGCGCGTGATCCCACTGGGCGAGCACCGCAGCTCTGCCGACACCGTGCCGACGCTCATCGACATCGATGACCTCGCGGTCACGGCCACGCACACCCGCCTGTACCTGGTCAGCATCTCCCGCCGTCGTGTCGTGGACCCGCAGGTCTTCCACGCCATGGCCCTGGACAAGCAACCTCCGCCCCTGGCCCGGTTCCTGGCGCACCTGACCCGCGCCTTCGGCCCCGTCTGGACCGGCTTCGACTGGGGTCCGCACGGCGCACGGCTACCGTTCCTGCCACGCGTCCGCTACGGGCGAGTGATCCTCTCTCCTGGCCGCTGGAACCTGAGCGCCGACGCCCTCCCAGGCCGGGGTACGGACACCCGGGAGTGGGCGGACGCCCTCAGCCGCTGGCGGAAGCGGTGGCACTGCCCCGATGCCGTCGAGCTGCGGGAGGACGACCGCACACGGCGACTGCGGCTCGACGTGCCCGCCCACGTGGCGGTTCTGCGAGCCCACCTGGCCAGGGAAGACCAGGCCGTGCTCACCGAGGCGCCGCAAGAGGAGAGCTACGGCTGGATCGGCGGCCATGTCCACGAGATCGCCATGCCGATGACCAGCACCAGCCCGCCGGCCCCCGACCCGCTTTCCGGCTCCCTCCCCGTGCTCACCAACAGCACCCTCGGGCCTGTACCGGGGTCGGTGTGGGCACCCTGGCTGAACGCCAAGATCTACACGCACCCCGACCAGTTCCATGAGTTGATCGGCACCCACCTCGCGAGGCTCACGGCCCAGCTCCAGGGCGGACCCGAGTGGTGGTTCGTCCGCTACCGCACCCCGCACGACCCCGACCACCTGCGCCTGCGCATCCGCACCCGAAGCCCCGGGCAGTACGCCGCCTATACCGAGCTCGTCGCCCGATGGGCCGCCGGGCTGCGCCACGAGGGGCTCAGCAGCAGGCTCGTGTTCGACACCTACACCCCAGAGATCGGCCGCTACGGCCCTGGCGCCGCCCTGCGCGGTGCGGAGGCGGTGTTCACCGCCGACTCGGCCTACGCCCTCGCCGCCCTGCAGGGCCTGGGAGGCGACGGCGTCGACGGCCTCGACGGACGCGCACTGGCCGCGGCCGGCATGGTGGACATCGCCTGCGGCCTGCTCGGTCCCGACGAGGGCATGCGTTGGCTGGCCAACCGTCCCGCGCCTCCGGCCCGAGTCGAGCGAGACGCCAGAGACCAGACCATCGACCTCGTTCACCACACCACGCCCCGCGCCCGCGGCTGGGGCGAAGCGCTCGCCCAAGCGTGGCACCGCCGCGCCGTGGCCCTGACGCTGTATCGCGAACACCTCGCCAAGGACATGGACCTCGACTCGGTTCTGGAGTCCCTGCTGCACATGCACCACAACCGCCTGCGCGGCCTGGACCGGGAGGACGAGCGGATCTGCCGCCGCCTGGCCCGTCAGTCCGCTCTCGCGTGGACCGCCCGGCTGGGGGAGAGCCACCCATGAACCACGACGCGTCGCCCACACCCACCAGGCCCGGCTGGGGCCAGTCGCTGTACTCCGGCGCGGCGGGAGCCGCCCTGCTGCATGCCGTCAGATCCCACACCGGCGAAGACGACACGGATGCGCTCCGGCCGTGGGCCGCTGCCATGGTCAAGGGCCCGATACAGGCCGCCCCGGAGGCATGCGGCCTGTACGAGGGCGCGCCAGCCGTCGCGTACGTCCTCAGCTTCACGCACACGGACACCGGCACCCGCGCCCTGGCGACCCTGGACTCACACCTCGCCGACGTCACTCGCGACCGCCTCAAGCGGGCGAACGCCCGCATCGACCGTGGCGCACCGCCCAGCCTGAGCGAGTACGACCTCATCAGCGGACTGACCGGCCTAGGGGTCTACCACCTTCACCGCGGTCACCGGACGGAACTACGAGACGTCCTCGCCTATCTGGTGCGGCTCACCGAACCGATCACCGTCGAGTCCCAGCTCCTGTGCGGCTGGTGGAGCAGCGACAGCCCCGACCTGCGCCCGTCCCCGCGGTGGCCCGGCGGACACGGAAACCTCGGTCTGGCCCACGGCATCAGTGGACCCCTCGCGCTGCTGGCCACCGCCGTGGGCCACGGCCACACGGTGCCCGGACAGAAACGAGCCATCATCCGGATATGCGGCTGGCTCGACCAGTGGCGCGACGGTACGGGCTCGCGCGCCTGGTGGCCGGGCCTGGTCACCCGGGCCGAACACCGACGCGGCGCTCTCCAGCATTCGGTACCGGGACGTCCGTCCTGGTGCTACGGCACTCCCGGCATCGCCCGCGCCCAACAACTCGCCGGTATCGCCCTCGGCGACCGCGACCGGCAACGCCGGGCCGAACAGGCCCTTGCCGGATGCCTGGCCGACGACCGGCAGCTCGCCCAGCTCACCGACGCATCCCTCTGCCACGGGTGGGCCGGCCTCGTACAGACCGCCTCCCGTGCCGCCGCCGACGCCGTCGATGACGAACTCGCGGCCCATCTGCCCCGTCTGCGGGCCCGGCTCGACGAGCACCTGGACCACAGCGGACTGCCGGACGGCGTCGGCCTGATGGACGGTACGTCGGGCATTCATCTGGTCCGTCTCACCGACCCCGTCAACACGGCGGCCACCGCCCCCTGGGACCGCTGCCTGCTGCTGGCGGGATGACGCGCGTGAGTCGCACCCCGCACCAGATCACCTGAGTACGATCTGCCCCTGCCGTACGCACGGCCGGGCACCTTCCGGAAGGACGCGATGAACACCACCACCGGCGCCTCCCCCGAGGACCTGCGCAACCGCCTGGTCGACGCCATTTTGCAGCAGGACGTCTCCGGCCCCCGCGACGCACGCGTCGAAACCGCCATGCGGACCGTGCCCCGCCACGCCTTCCTCCCCGACGCGCCCCTCCAGGAGGCGTACGCCAACAAGAGCGTGACCATCAAGGAGAACCCCGACGAGGACGCACTCCCACTGAGCTGCGCTTCCCAGCCCGACGTCGTGCACTTCATGCTGGTCCAGCTCGCCGTCCGCGAAGGCGACCACGTCTTCGAGATCGGGGCCGGCACCGGCTACAACGCCGCCCTGCTCAGTCATCTCACCGGCAAGTCCGGACAGGTCACCACGTGCGACATCGCCCCCGACGTGACGGCTTACGCCCGCCGGATGCTGGACGCGAACGGGTACGCCGACGTTCGCGTGGTCACGAGGGACGGAGCCCTCGGCGCCCCGGAGTTCGGCCCCTACGACCGAATGATCGCGGCGGTCGGCATGTGGGACCTCCCCGCAGCCTGGTGGGACCAGCTCGCGGTCCGCGGACGACTCGTGGTCCCGCTGCGATGGCGCGGGCTGTCCAGGTCCGTGGCGTTCCGACGGGAGAAGGACCGGATGCGATCCGACTCCGTCAGGATGTGCGGTTTCCTCCCGGTGATCGGCCAGGACGGCGAGCGGAACGGCTACATCGACGACAACCGACTCGTCAGGCTCTACTGGGACGAGGACCAGCCCATCGCCCCAGAACTGCTGCGCGACGCCCTCACCCGACCGAAGTCGGTCGTCTGGACGGACGCGACGGTCGGCTCCGTTGAGTCCTTCGACGGCGTCTGGCTGCGCCTGAGCGCCACCGAACGAGCAACCTGCCGCATCACCGCGAAGCCCGCGGCACTGGAAGCGGGCCTTCACCGCCCCGCCTCACCCGCTCTGAGCCCAGCCCTCGTCGAGGCTGACTCCATTGCCTACCTCACCTTGGAGCGCACCGCCGACCCGCTGGTCACCGAACCCCGGTTCCGGCTGGGAGCTGTCGGCTACGGCCCGGCCGGTGCCGAACTCGCCGAGCGGATCTGCGCGCAGATCGGTGCCTGGAGCCCGGCCAGGACCGTCGAACCCGCGATCACCGCCTACCCCGCGGACACGCCGGACAGCGACCTCGCCGACGGAGCCGTGATCGATCGCCCCTCCGTGCGGCTCGTCATCGCCTACTGATCCTGCTGATCCCAACGCAGGTGGGCGCGGCTGTCAGCAGAAACGGCCGGGCCCACCGAAGCGGGAGCGGAGTGGTGCAGGAGGACGATGGTCAGCCCCGGGCGAGGTTTCCCTCACAGGTTGTGCACCGCCGCACGGCCATCCGCTTCGGCTTGCCCGCAGTCGCAGTCGCCGGAAAGGCACTGCTCAAGCGTTCCCAGAGCCCGTGCGGAGGGTTCGCGATTCACCCCCACTGCGGGTGAGTATGTGGGCGAGTTTCAGCAACGGTTGTCGTTCAGCGCGGACAACACCCGGAGTTCGTGGGGGAACGGTGTTGACGAGTTCCAGCAGCACCTGGGGGCTTGCGGTGGGAGCATGAGGGTGCTCCATACCGCTGGGGCCGGGACGTTGACCGACTACGAAAACAACGGCCCGATCTGGGGCCGCTGGGGCCGCTGGGGTCGGGGCCTGTTGAGCAAAGCGCGCCTCACAGAATCGTGCGCCGGCTGACGCAGAAGAGTGTCGTCGCCCAGCTGGAACAGGTGGATGGGCCACTTCTCTCCACGCTTGGCGTAGGAGGGGAAGTCGACCAGTTTCCCGTCGGAGCGCCGTCTGGGGTCCGCAACGCGCTGGATCAAGCCGAGGCGGTCGAGCATCAGGTGGGACTCGTAGACGTCCCGGGGCAGGAAGTACTCGGAGGTTCGCGCCTCCGGGGAGAAGTAGGCGCCCGCCCTCCTCAGGTAGCGCTTCTCCAGGTGACGGAAAGCGAAGTAGAACCTGATCTCGGCGGGAGTCAGCAGGTAGAGCCAGCCCTGTGTCACGAACTCCGTGGGGATCGTGATGACGCTTTCGAAGGGATCAGGGACGTGGTAGTAGGCCGTCTCCTTGCGCTGCTTACCAGACTCGTCGAGCGCCATCACCGCCCGGGGTGGAGTGCCGACGTTGCGCTGGATCAGTCCCTCGTCGGCCAGCCGTTTCAGGGCGGAGCGGACTTGGCGCTCACGGTTGGCCCGAGCGGAGATGGGGACTTTGAGCGCGTCGTTCTGCGTCGCCTTCGAAAACGTGAGGCTGGTCCAGGAGTGAACTTCCTCGCGACTGTTAAGGGGAAGCGGGCTGGGCCCAGCGAAGCCGTTGCGCTTCCGGCACTGGGCCTCGAAGAGGATCAGCAGGTACAGCTGGAGGTTTACCCCCCGGGGTGCGGCGATTCGAACGATGGGGGGTGTACCTGTCTCGTCGGGCTTGGTGAAGAAGAAGCTGCTCCGGATCATGAACTTGTTCAACTGATGTGGCGCAGCAGTATGCAGCGATGAGCACAGGCGCGTCGTCCGCTCCCACTGCGACTCCATCTCCTCCAGGTCCGCCAGGCGCGCCGCTCGCCGGTCTGCGATCCTCGGCACCACAACCCCCTATTTCGACCCTTTGGCCGCACGCTCACGCCCCGTTGCCCAGCAGAAATGGCTTAGCAACTGAAGGCTTTATGCGGGCCAAAGGGTTCTTGGCCCTGACGGATCGACCATCGACCCTTTGGCCGCATGCTCACGTCCTGCTGACCAGCGGAAATAGCTTAGCAACTGAAGACTTTATGCGGGCCAAAGGGTCGCCCGCGGCGACTTCGATTGCTGTCCCAGATGGAGAAATCTAGTGGTGCCGGGGTGCTCCCGGTGCCGGCCTGGGCAAGGTCGGCGAGATCAATCGAGGGGAAACCGTTCCAGTGGCCAAGAACAGGAAGAAGAGCAACCGCCCAGGACGGGTTCCTGCGGGCCGTGCCGGACGTCGGCCGAGCACGAGTCGCTCGACGGCCCGGAGGCCCGAGGGTCGCCGCAACGACAAGATCACTATCGTTTCCACCGTGATCGAACTCCTGCGGCTGGTCTGGGAGATCAGCCAGAAGATCAACTGACCAGCGCCCGATGACCTGCCCGGCCCGGGACCTGCTTGCCCGCGGCCGGGCTGGGTGCGAGGGCCTCAGATGCCACGGCCGTCGAGTGCCCTCTGGCGCCCCAACTGAAATGTTGGCTTTCCCTCGCTAGAGTCACCGGCGCGGCGGGCCCGGCAGACCATCGATGACGCAGAGCTACTTGTCACTTCGCGGCAGCTTCGGGAGCAGAGGGCCCAGATCCCCGTGAGTTCAAGGAAACCGAAGCCCCTTCAGCCCGAACCCACGGGTCCACCGGTCTGCTTCAGGTCGGTAGATCCGTGGGTTCGGTTGGAACACGAGGGTGCGGTGCAAGCCGAAGAGCTTCGGCCGTGACATCGGCGTCGACCTGCGCCTGCGTTCTGTCGCCGTATTCAAGGACGTCGTAGTCGTCGTCCAGGTTGGCGAGTCGCTCGGCCAGAGGCAGTTCGTGCCCGAAGCGCTGATGGATCCTGAAAGCCAGCTCGCGTGGCGTCAGTTCGCCGGCCAGCATCCGGGCGGCAAGTGCTCGCGCGGCGGCTTCCTGTCCGGCAACGCTGCCCGCTGGGTGGAAGGTGAGGCCCAGTTCGTCGAGTGCCGGGGGAAGGAGGTCGGGGACGTCGTAGTCCGCCTCCGCGCGTGTGCACGCGGCCAGGATCCGCAGGGCAGGACTGTCGAGGCCGGCGACGAGTGCATCACAGGCAGCAGTGACGACGTCGGTTGCGCGGATCTCGCCCATGCTCCAGAGAACGGCACGATCCTGAAGCTGGCGGGCTGCTGGTTCGGTCGACGACATCCATCCATGATCTCCTCAGTGGGATGGGCGGGTCGAGTGGGTTTCATTGCGATGCCTGCTCGGCAGCTTCTCCCAGAAGCGCGCGTGCTGAATCCGCGTAACGGATGGCCGTCTTCTCGTCGATGCCGAAAACGAGGGCGAGGTGGAGCGGGTCGGCGCCGTGGGTGAGAGCCTCTTCGAGCTGACGGTCGACGCGGAGCCGTTCGAGGGTGGCGGTGAGGTTGCGGGTGGCTCGGGTGGTCCAGAGCTTGCCGGCGGGGCCGAGTTCGACGGCGGTCTTCTGGGGGATCAGCAGGTGGGGATTGGCCGTGTTCGGCCAGCGGTTGCGGCGGTGGTCAAGCCAGTCCAGGACCGCTCGGTGGGTGAGATCGTCAAGTGGGCGGACGTGGCCGCCGACGGTGATACGCCGGTTGCCCAGGTCGACGTCGTCCAGCTGCATGGTGCGGATCATCTTCGGCCGTGCCGCGTGGACGGCGGCCAGGGCGACGATGAGCCGGATGTCTGGGGTGGTGGCCGTGGCGATGGCCTCGTCGATGTCCGCCTGGACAAGGGCCTGGAGGACGCCGCCGGTCTGCCGGGGGACACGGATGCGGATCGTGGGGTTGCGGAAGATCTGGCCGTTCTTCTTCGCGTGCCGGAACAGTGACCGCAGTGCGACGATCCGGCTTTCGCGCTGTTTGCCGGTGGCAGCGTCCCGGGCCGTGATGATGTCCTCCCGGGTGACTTCTCGCAGGTGGTCGTAGCGGCTGGACCACTCCAGCAGCACCGGCTGGATCTCACCCAAGTAGGCCCATGTCGTATGCCGGGAGCGAGGCTCCGACCTCGGACCACCGTCGAGGAGAGTGCGGACCCAGGCTTCTACGGCGCTATGGATGCCAGGGGGCATCCCGTCGAGTTTTCGCTCCAGCCACCGGTCGACGGCGGGGGCCCGGTCGTCGGTGGACAGGCCGAGACGGTCGAGGACTTCGGTGGTCCGCACGACGGGAAGCCCACGGACTCGCAGGGCCGGAAAGAGCTCGGAGTACCGGATCAACTCACCTTCGCGGAAGCCGGACAGCACGATGACCAGGGCTCGGTTCACGTCACTGGTGATCCAGCGGCTCCAGCCGCGGGCATCTCCCAGCGCCCGAGCGGCCTGCTGGGCCCGGATCAGCCAGGGATTGGCCAGGTCGGCGTGGAGTTCCCGGTCGAACCGGCGGAAGTCCCGAGTGGCAGTGAACAGCGTCAGTTGCGTTGACGTCGTGATCACGCGATGCGGTTCGGGAAGCGGCGACGGTTTCAGCACGCGCCGTCCGGCCTTGCCGACTCGCGGCCCGCCATTCTTGGGCCGCTGGAGGTTCGCGAAGAACAACTGCTGGCAGGTCACCCGCCGTAGGTACGGCTCGATCACCGAAGCCTTGCCGCTGGCCTTGATCGCCCAGGTCGCCTGAGCCCGACAGAGGCGGCAGTAGCCGTGCTTGTCATCGACCGGGACCTGCCGCCGGCAGCCGACGCATGCACCGACGGCGTGTAGCTGGCCGTAGGTGTAACAGCTGCGGCAGAACCGGCCGGGCAACTGCCCCCAGGCGAAACATCACTGCGGGGGTCGCACATCGTCCTCGGCCATGTGGTCGCACCAGCCGGGCAGGTGCGCGCACTGCCCTGGGGAGATCAGGATCGTGTCATCCGGGTGAGCACGCCACTCCCTCTTCACGGACGTCTTCACCGAACGAGGGGCCGCCGAAGCGGACGAGCCCGGCGGGCAGTCGCACCCAAGCCCGATGACGATCTGGCTGCCGCACTCCTCGCAGCGTTCCACTTTCACAGTCCCACTCGCCCTCACGCGGTGCCGGAGTCGACCCGGTAGACGATCTTGCCGTCGGATTCGGTGAACCCGAGAGCCTCGTAGAAGGCGGGAGCGCCTGGGTTGTCGCGGTCAGCCATCCATTCCACTCGGCTGCACCCGGGGCGCGCGGCCGCCAAGGAGCGGAGTTCACCCATGAGGCGAGCACCGATGCCCTGCCGACGCAGGGTGGTACGGACGTAGAGCTCCTTCAGGAACAAGGAGTGCGAGGATCCGGCGGCTGGCCATAGGTACGAATAGGCGGCGAGCCCCACGACGTCCCCGGTCTCGTCTTCGACGAGCAGGGCGTAAGCCAGCGGTGGCGCGCCGAAGAGGGCTTCCTCCACTTGGAGGCGGCGCTCCTCGATCGGCTGGATATCTGTGTCGGTAGCCCCGTAGAACCGCTCGATCTCCTCGATCAGTTCGGCCAGTGCCGGGACGTCCCGCTTCTCCGCGGGACGGATCGTCGCGGTCATCGGCGCCTCCTGTCCTTCCTCGCTTGTTTCGGTCGCTGCTGCATTCGCTCGTTCCAACGCGTGATCCCCTCTTGGCGGTACGGCACACGCGCCTACGGCGACGCGGCGGCCCGCGCATACGGGTTCCAGCCGTGCTGCCGCAGGGAGCCCTGCACATGTCGTATGAGGTACTCCAGGTCCGCGCAGTAGACAGAGGGGTTCCGGTAGCCCTCGGCTTCGCTGAAGCGGTGTGGGAGGTAGCCACCGCCGCACACGTCCACGAGCGGGCAGGCGCGGCACTGCTCGGCGAGCGCGTCCTTGCCGTGCTGCCGGTGCAGCAACTTCGGATGCGACAGGGCTTCGTCGAAAGAGTGGCGGAGGACGTCGAGCCCGAGCCAGGAGGCGCGCTCCTCAACCGACCTCAGGGTGTCCACCGCTTCAATGGAGCCGTCGGACTCGATCACGATGCTCGTCGGCGGGGCCAGGCCGAGCGTCTCCACCGAGCCGCGTACGCCAGAGCTGAGGGCGACGATGTCCTCCAGCATCCGGACGCTGTGCCCGTACTCGGGCCGGGCGAGCCAGGCGTTGTAAACCCTGCTCATCCACAGCCCGTACTCGGGCACGCTTGGGTCGGCGCGGTGCGGCGGGTCGTCATGGGTCGCGTGTGGCAGGCCGAAGTCGATCACGGGGGGTTCGAACGCCGCCAGGTAGTCGTGAACCTCCACTGGGTCGTTGGCCAGGTCCACGACGGCAAGAAGCCCTGCGAACAGGTGCGGCCGTGACCGCAGGAGTTCGATGCCGTGCACGGCGGACGCGGCGCTCGACCGTCCGGCGTGGGTCAGGCGATGCCTGTCATTGGCACGCGGCGGTCCGTCGAGGCTGACACCCACCGCGACCTCGTACCGCTCGAAGAGATCCAGCCAGGCCCCGGACAGAAGAGTCCCGTTGGTCTGGAGCTCGAAGAGCACCCGGGTCCCGGTCGGCGCACCGTCCCGAACGACCTCCAGTAGCTCGGCCATGTGCTGGACGCCGGCAAGAAGCGGCTCTCCGCCGTGCAGGACGACGTGGATTGTCCGAAGACCATGTGTGGAGGCGTGTTCACCGATTCGCCGGGCCGCAGCTCGGGCCACAGCGAGGTCCATCCGGGCTGGCAGGTGCCGCGCCGTCTGGTCCCTGGAGTTGAAGACGAAGCAGTAGTCGCAGTCGATGTTGCAGCGATTGGCGACCTTAAGGATGAACGTCCGGAAAGGAACGGGGCCTTCGGGTTCTGTCATCGAGCAGATGCGCCTACAGCGGCCAGGGCCAGATGAGCGAAGCCGCGTGGGCACCGTCGCCGAACCGGCCCGTCGCGCCCTCCTCTGCCTCCAGCCGTTGCCGGACGCGGGCGGCCACACGGTCCAGGACGGCGGCGCCGGCTACCGTCGGCTCTGCGGACGTCTGGCCGACGGGTGGAATGGTCCGTGGCTCGGTGGCGGACGTGGGTGACGGCATTCAACGCTCCTCGTGAGGTACGTGCCGGAGGCGGCACGGTGCGACGGGGTTGAAGCGATAGATCAGCCGGAAACGTAGCATCCTCAACCACCCATCCGGCACGGGGAATTCGGCCACATGGTCGGTGTCAGCCAGACCGCGGCACCAGCAACCGTTCGAGGTCGTCCACGGCCGCGCTCACGCCCAGCCGCCGGTACACCGTCAGGGCGGCTTGCAGCGAGCCCACACCGTGACCAGGTCCGTCAACCGTCCAGTCGCAGCGGCCAATGCCCTCCAGCGCCCGCGCCTCCTCCAGCGGACAGCGGATGTCCCGCGCGAGTGTGAGGGCCTGATCGAAGTGCCGGCGGGCGGCCGTCGGTTCATCGGAGGTGAGCAGCAGCATCCCCCAGTGGTTCAGTACCTCTGCCTCGCCGCACCGGTCGCCCAGGCCCCGCAGGATCACCAAACCGCGTTGGAACGCCTCGATCGCGCCGTCGCGCTCACCGACGACGCCGAGCGCCGCGCCCAGCTCGCTCAGCGAGGCGGCCTCACCCCCGCGGCTGCCGAGTTCGCGGTAGGCGTCCAGGGCCTCCTCCAGATGCCGGATCGCCTCTGTCGCATCCCCGGAAACGCGGTCCACGACCCCAAGGTGGCGGACGCTGGTCGCTTGGCCGAACCGTTCACCGAGCTCGGTGAAGTGCGCCAGGGCCTGGTTGTGCGCCGTCCGCGCTCCCTCAATGTCTCCGGTCTGCCGTCGGATGACGCCCAGCTCGTTCAGCGCGTAAGCCTGGTGTGTGCGGTCGTCCAATTCCACGTAGATGTCGAACGCTTCCTGGTGATGCCGCGTGGCCAGGTCGTACACGCCCATGAGGCGGTGCACGACGCCCAGGTCTCGCAGGGAGTTGGCCTCCCCGTACCGGTCCCCGAGCTCTCGGTAGATCGTCAGGGCCTCGCTCTGTGCCTCCACAGCAGCGTCGAAGCGGCTCATCTGCCGGTGGGTCATGCCGAGATCGGCGAGCGCGTTCGCCTGCCCGAGCCGGTAGCCCAGCTCTCGGTAGAGGGCGAGGGCCTCCGTCTGGGCGCGGGCCGCGTCCTCGTTGTCCGCGGTCAGGTACCAGACGATGCCGAGCTGGTTGAGTGCGTCCGCCTTACCGCGCCGTTCGTCGACCGCTTCGTACGCCGTCACGGCGTCACCGAGGGACTCGATCGCCTGCGGGTAGGCAGCCATGAAGCGGCGCACGACACCGAGTTCGGCGAGAGCGCCACCGCGGGCCCGCTGGTCGCCGGCATGGCGGGCGGCCTCGGCGGCAGTCCGGTGGAGCCCGACGGCCTGGTCCCAGGGACCGGCCTGGCGCAGGAAGGGCGCCATAGCTGCGGCGAGCCGGACGACGAGGTCGTATAGGGCGAGGCCGTTTGCCCGCCGGACACAGGCGAGGATGTTGGCCCGCTCGGTCTCCAGCCAGCTCATAGCGTCCGCCCGCGACTCCAGGGCCGGCGTCTCCACCCGCGAGGCGCCGTCTGGTGCTGGTGGCACTACCGCACCACTGCGCCCGATGTGCCCGTTTACGACGGCGAGAGCAGCCAGGTAGTAGGTGCACACACGCTGTACGGCCTGTACGTGGTCCATGCTGTCCCCCTCGGCGGCGAGACCGCGAGCGTAGTCACGCAGGAGATCGTGCAGCCGGTAGCGACTCCCCGGTTGCTCGTCGATCAGGTGGTCGTCGTAGAGCGCTTCGAGGTGCCCACGAGCCACCACGACCGAGAACTCGCCAAGAGCCGCGCCGATGTGCGGGTCGAGATCGCTGCCGGGGAAGAAACCGAGCTGCCGGAAGAAGCGCTGCCGCTCCGGCGCGAGATCCCGGTAGGAGAGATCGAACGTCGCGGTGACGGCGCGCTCCCCGGCCCGCAGCTCTCCCAGGCGGTCCCGCGCCGCCAGCAGCCGCCCGCGCAGGTCCTCGGCGGTCCAGGACGGATGATGCCGCAGCCGTGCTGCGAGTAGAGACACCCCCAGCGGCAGGCACCCGCACAGCCGGACCAGCTCGTCCACCACATTCCGGTCCAGGGCATCGGCCGGCCGCCCGCTGAGCCGTACGAAGAGGTCGACCGCGTGATCCGGCGGCAGCGCGTCCACCGACATGACCACCTCCTCGTTCGCCACCAGTCGCCTGCGGCTGGTCACCAACACCAGGCAGCCGCTCCCACCGGGGAGCAGCGGCTCCAGCTGCCGGTAGCTGGCAGCGTTGTCGAGAATCAGCAGCGCCTTCTTGTCCGCGAGCCGACTCCGCCACATGGCGGCCCGGGCCTCCGTGACCGCTCCGACGTCGTCCCCGACAGGAATCTGCTGTGTCGGCACGCCGGCAGCCGCGAGAAGCGAGGCGAGCGCCTCGCCGGCCTGCACCGGAGTACGCCCCGGCGTGTACCCGTTGAGGTTCACGAAAAGCTGACCATCGGGGAACCGCTCGGAGAGCAGGTGGCCGGCGTGCACGGCAAAAGTGGTCTTCCCAACCCCCGGCATCCCGTCGATGACATGAACGGGAAGTCCCTCGCCCTGCTCCTGCGAGGCACGCACCGAGCCCACCAGCTGCTCCAGCTCCGCGGTACGGTCGGTGAACGCTGCGGTGTCGCGTGGCAACGAACGCAGTACCTGGGCGGCCCCCGGCGGCCCCGCTCCATCCTCCGACCTCGCCGACGGCGCGGGGGGCCGCGCCTCCGAAAGCCCGGCGAGCAGAGCCGTCATCCCCGCCATCGTCACGCCCAATACGACGAACGAGAGCCAGGCGTGCTCCTGTAACCACCCCAGCCAGCCGGGCCACCGCGACTCATTGGACACGGCGTTCGTGACGAGCCCGACCAGCAGCGTGGTCACAGCGCCGCCTCCGGCGACAACGGCGATCGCGATCCCGCGCCGGAGTCTCATACCCAGGCCCCAGCGGCCAGGGGAGCGACCGGTTCCCCCGCGGTGCCGCTGATGAGACACCACGCACCGCCAACCGACCTGGTCACGAAGGCCACCCCCGAGTCCGACGCCCCAACTTTTCTAACGGAACAGCCCTCGTAGACCTTGGTCAAGGGCGCGTCTGAGCCACGGAGTGCACCACGAAGGCCGCTGGCAATCACAGACCTGACCGCCCTGGGCCTCAACAGCTCCTACCCCGAGGCCGCAGCTCGCGTCCTGGCGCGACCCGCCCCGCGGATCCAGTCCGACCTCCGATTATCGTGGTCGCGCAGCTCGACGTCGGTGGCGCGGAGGATGCCGGGATCCGGACGGCTCTACGCCCGCAAGGCCACGGCGATGAGTTCATGGATGCTGGAGACGTGGCAGAGGTCTCCTACCGGCTGTGCGGCTGAGGAGTCGATCGGCACGTACGGGACGAAGGGCATTACGACCAGTCCTTCGAGCGTGCATCCGTCAGGCAGGTCCACCCCGAGCACGGATGGACGCCGGCGGATCCTCTCAAGGTAGCCGTTCCACTGCTCGCTCGCCGCCACCGCCTTACGCGCGATCCTCCTGACGGCGTCGTAGGCACCAACCGCGTAGTCGGGCCCGGCTTGGAATGCCTTCGCGCTGATCAGCCACAGGGTCCCTGTGTGGAAGGCGACGGCGTCGATGTCCGTGATCACATTGCCGTTCTCGTCCTTGACCTTCTTGCCGATCACCGAGCGCAGCGCGCCGGTCGGCTTCCAGGGTGTGGTGTCGATCGCCGCCTGCACGGCGGTTTCGAACGAGCTGCCCCATTCGTTGGCCGCGGCCCCTTCCTTGGCCCGCTCGAAGCTGTGCATCAGCAACGAGGTGGCGCCCGTGAGATCGACGACGAAGTAGCGCCCGACCGGCAGCACCACCTGTTTGCGGGCCAGTAGCGTGATCACTTCGCGAACCGTCGCGCCCGCCCGCCAGGATGAGCCGAGCAGTTCGGGCAGCGCCGGACCGTCTTCCAGGCGAGCGATGAGCCAGTCGCGCGGGCAGCGCAGATAGCCGTACTGGGACCATTCGCCCGGAACGGACTTCCAGGTGGCTCCGCGATCCGCGAGATAGGTCCAAGCCGCTGAAAGGACTGCGGCGGCGGCCTGGGTCTCCAGGGTCAGGCCGACTCCGCTGGAGAAGGCCGCGGGCGCCAGGTCCTCGATGTTCGTGCCGAGCGGGAAGACTGGGCCGTATTTCTGAAGGAGTCGTGCGACGTCATCGCGCGAGACAAGGTCCTGGCCGCGCAGATCCGCCCAGGTGATGATGTTCGCAGACTCGCGGCGGTCCGTGACCGGACTCGGGAACGAGCCCAGGTCGTTACCGCGGCCTCCGGCGAACTTCAGTCGGCCGTCGTACAGCCAGATCGCACGCTCAACGGTGTCGTCCGTGTCGGTGACCTCCGGGATCAGGTGCGGTCCACGGAGTCTGAGACTCTGGCCCTTGGCCACGCGCCTACGGGCGTTGTACACGTTGAACAGCAGCATCCCGACCGAGCACAGCTCGTCCAGGTCGGTCAGGGCCTGGGGGGCAAGCCACCACCGGCTCGTGATCAGCTCGGCCGACCTGGACGGGCGACGGCTGGACCCCACCTCACTCAGGGCGAACGACAACACGGCCGCGGAGATCGAGGCACGGGCGGCAGGCAGCAGATCCGTAGGGTTGATCCGACGCGTAATCACCAGCCAGCTGAACGCGGAACGTCGGTCAGTGATCTGCCGCAACTGCACACGCAGCGCGTCATGCAGCAGGGTCAACTGGTCCCATCCGGCCTCGCCCGCCAGGACATCGCTTGTGTCGATGCCGATCCGCTGCGCCTCGGCGGCAGCCCATTCCTGCCACTTCGGCATGAACCGCAACATGAACACGCCCCGGTTCGCCTCGACGAAAGGCGCCTTGAGGACCCAGGCGGGAAAATCGCGGCGCAGGCGGGGGCGGAGGGTCCCGCCGAGCAGGTCTTTAAACGCGTCCACCACATCCTGGCCGAAGGGATGAGGGTACTGCCCGTCCTCCACGCGCATGTTCGAATCTTCCCACGCTGCCACCGCCAATTGCCCTGTGCAACCGCAGGTTACTGAGCCTTGGGCGGCGGTGCGACAGGATGCGCGTGGCGGACGACTTTGTGCTGGCCGAGGTTGGTGCGATCGCCGCGCGCACCTGGGCTCCGCCAATTCTTCGTGCCAAGGGACCAGCCACACGTGGTGCCACGGCAGCGCTGCCCCGAGGTCGACCTGACCCCGTAAGCCAACTTGTACGTG
The DNA here is from genome assembly GCF_019091475.1 of Streptomyces sp. GbtcB6. Classification (NCBI taxonomy): domain Bacteria; kingdom Bacillati; phylum Actinomycetota; class Actinomycetes; order Kitasatosporales; family Streptomycetaceae; genus Streptomyces; species Streptomyces sp. GbtcB6. The sequence continues at coordinate 401,477 of NZ_JAGXJL010000004.1, forward strand.
TCTCCAGGGCAGATGCGGGGTTCACTTACGGGTTCCTCTGCTTCGGGGCTCAGGATTCTGGGAACTCGCGCCGTTCCACGGCTACATCGCAGAAGCTGCCCACCCCGAAGCTGGGCGACGAGAGGTGGAGCCCCACCTGCTGACTTTTACCACCAGGGGACGCAGCAGCGTGATCAAGCAGACGGCCGTCCGTATTGGGAGGGTAGTCGTAGTGCTCTCTGGCAGCGCGGACCTGGTTAATGCCTGCATGGCGAAGGCCGTTGACAAGGCCAAATAGTGATCCCTGAGTGCGCAGTGGGTGTATCTGACCCCCCGAATACGGCTCACAGAGTCATGGCGAGCAGACCGAGGACGAGGAAGAGGGGCTTGTCGGTGGGCACCGCTACTATCCGGGATGCCTCACGGCACGACGAGCGGAGTCAGGAAATGGGCGACGTGAACGAATCAGCGGTCAAGCGGAAGTTGGGTATCCCGAACTGGCGGAACCTGTCCAAGGACAAGGTGCTCAAGTTCGCGGCAGCGATGCCCGAGATGGCCACCGAGGTGCGGCTCAAGCTCATCGAGCAGTTCCCCGCCTTCAAGGACCTGGGCAAGGCCGACATCGATGCGGTCACAGAGGCCCACAAGTCCACTCTCGCAGCCAACGAGAACAGTCAGAACCACTTCTACAAGGCTTCGCAGGACCAGCGGGACGCTCTGCGGGACGACCTCGGTCGGGACGACCTCAGCTGGGCACAGCGGGAGGCCCTCCACGACCGCCTCGACCAAAACGTACAGCGGGTGGGCGAGAAGGACAGCGAGAGCAAGCAGTTCCTGGGGGCGGGGATGAAGGTGGTGGCAGCTGCCGGTGCAGCTGCCCTCGGGCTGGGTGTGGTGTTCGTCGGCGGCAAGCTCGTTGGGGCGAGCGAGGACGGTTCCGAGGAATCCCAGTAGGACTGTTATTGATCAGAAACTCATGGGGTTCTCGTCCAGGGGGTAGAGGACGTGCGGGCCGCCGAAGTAGCCGCGAACGATGTGCGGCTGGCGCTGGCGTCTGCGTAAAGAGCTGCGGGTCTTGGCGGCTAGTTCCACCTGGTCGCGGGCCTAGGGACCACCGCCAGGATCAGCGCCGCGGTGCGCGTGATGCGGAAGGTGTGGCGAGGCGCGGTGCCATGGCCTGGCGGTCTGTGAGGCGGTTGACCGGGGTTGGTTCCGGAGCCAGGGCGTAGGCGGGAAGGCCGGCCATTCGGCGCAGGCGCCAGACCAGGACGTCGCTGATGGAATCGGCGGTGCCCAGTTCCCTACGAGAGGCAGCTTCGGCGAGCAGAGCCTGCGGTTTGTGCCCTGCCTGTGTGGCGTCGGCGAGGGTGGCGGCCAGAGCGTCCCAGCCTGGTTCGGCCAGGATGGACTCGGCGAGGTCGGGCAGGGCGGCGCGCACGGTGGTGGCGTGGTGGTGGCGCAGGGACGGGACGATACGGCGGCCACGCTCGCGTAGCACCGTGAGGGGTTCGGCGGCTGCCTGCTCGTAGGCAGCCCGCAGGTGTGCTGCGGCTCGGCGGGCGGCCTCGGCCTGCTGGGCGTGCTGCCGCTGGGCGTGCCAGTGGGCGGCGGCGATGGCGAGGAAGACCAGCGTGTCCAGGACCATCGCGGTACCGGCCCCGTCCTCGCCTCGGCCGAACGCGGGCCCGCTGTTGACCAGGTCGCGGGCGGACCGGCGCAGGTCCTGCGCGTGGCGGAACTCGGCACGGGTATGGGAGCGGGAGGCACGCTCGAACTCCCAGGCCGCCTGCCGCAGTTCATTGCGGGTGTGGAGGGCTGAGGTCTTGGCGAGGGCATCGAGGACCTCGCCGGTGGCGGCGATCTGGGCGGCAGAAGCACCGTCGTCGCTGTTGTGGTCGAGGACGAGTACTGCCGCCCAGGCCGCGTGGGCGGTGGTGCGCCGTGCAGCGGCGGGTGCCGAGGAGGCGGTAGAGCGTTCCGGTCGCTCGCTATCGGCGGTCCCTGGTGGGGTGGAGTCGGTAGTGAAGCGTGCCTGGATGCGGGGCAGGGACAGGTCAGGGGCGAGCGTGGAGCCGGCGTAGTAGATCGGCTCCTTGTCCCTGTTGCGATCACCAGGCAAGGCGACGTTGTAGCCCTTCACGTCGCCGGAAGGCAGAACCCTGGTACGCACGAGAAGCCCGGCGTCCTTGAGGCGTTCGAGGAACTCGTCCGTGGAGGTGGCACCGGCGACCGCGCGGCGCACGGTCTCACGCAGCTCCTCGCGCGCGGCGCGGTCCCAGCCCAGGCGATCGGCCTTGTGCCGCTCGGCGCTGGTGGTGCGCTTCGCCGCAGTGCCATCGCCGGGGGCAACGCGGTGGAGGTCGTAGTCGGCTTCGATGAGGCGGGCTTCGGCCTGGGCGCGTTTGCCGGAGCGGTGGTGGTCGGGGCGCCGGCCGTCTTCGCGTACGAGGGTGGCGATGATGTGGATGTGGTCGTCGGCGTGGCGGACGGCTGCCCAGCGGCAGCCGGCGCCGTCGCCGGGGTCGATGCCGGTGGCCGCGACGATGCGGCGGGCGATGTCGGCCCACTGTTCGTCGGTCAGGATCGGGTCGTCGGGGGCGGCGCGCACCGAGCAGTGCCACACGTGCTGCTCGGGTCGCTGGTCTGCGTCGAGCAGATGGAGGGGCTGGTCGAGGAGGTGAGCGAGGTCCTTCTTCGTGGCCGCGGGGTCGCGGCCCGGGTCGGGGGCCATGTGGTCGAAGGAGGCGACCAGGTGGGGGTCGACGCGCTCCTCGTGCGTGCCCTTGCCGTAGAGGTAGTGGAGCAGGCCGAGGGTGCTGTTGCCCTGCCGGTGGATGCTGGGGATCAAGCCGCCTCGCTTTCCTGGCGGTTGACCACCCGGTCAACGGCCTTCTTCGCCGCGTGGGCCGCGCGGTGGATGTCGGCGAGCACTTCCTTGAGGTAAGGCGCATCGCCACCAGAGTTGAGTGCCTTGGCCACCTGGTTGAGATTGCTGCCGGCCCAGCCGAGCTGACGGCGCATGGCGAACAGCTCGGTGAGCACATCGCGTTCGGTGGCGATGGTGGCGGCGGTGCGGGACTGGTCGCGGGTGGCAGCAAGAGCGGAGTGCGCGAGGAAGCCGGCCACACTCATGCCGACGGCATGTGCGCCGGCCTGGATGATGGCGTGCTCGTGATCGCTGAGGCGGACGCTCTGCGCAGGACGCTGCTTCTTCGCGCGCGGACGTGCCTTCCCCATGATCGTGGTCCGGCGTGCACGGCCGGCCTTTCCCGGCTGCGAACCGCCCTCGGTCGCAGCCTCCTCGTCCGGCGCCCCCTGGCACCGGACGGGCCCCGCCACCCCCGGGGCGGGGTCGGGTTCGGGCGCTCCCCCTACGGGGGAGTGTCCGAACCTCCAACTTGCTGTGCTGTCTGGGGCTGGGGTGGTGGTTGTCACCTGCTGGGCGGCGGGGGTTTCGTGGTGCGGATCGTGCATGGATCGGTGCTCCATGGGGTGCTGATGGCGGGTGCTTCGCTGTTCGCGGCCCCGTGCCCTGTGTTGTTCTGCGCGGGACAAGGGGATCCGGAGGGGTGATGCGATCGGTGCGTTTGCGGGGATCAGTCGGTGCCGACGGGGGCTGTGTCGAGTTCCCTCTGCCCCTCCGAGGCGGCTTCGTCGAGTCCGTCGAGAGACTCGGCCTGGCCAGTGCGCTCGGCCTGCAGTTGGTCGCGCAGGGCGCGGGCTCTGTTCTGGCCGGTCCGTAGCGCGCTGCGTAGACGCTCGGCGCTCAACCTGTCGTCGCTCCAGTCGGCAGTCAGGCGCCGGGCCTCGTCGAGGACTTCGGCGTCGGTGCGCGTGCGATCGACGGTCGACTTGGCGGTGACGGGGACCCGACCGGTCGCCCGACGCGGAGTGGCTCCGGTCGACTCCATCAAGGCGGCCAATCGGGGCGGTCGGGTAGCGGGAGCCGACCCGTCGGCCATAATCGGCCTCGTCACGGGCGCCTCGGCGACCTCCACCGGGGCCGACTCGGTCAGCTGCTTGGGGGACGATGTGGCCTGGTCAGACCTCGACCGTGCGGCCTGCTCGTCAGCTTGCTGACTCCCCGACTCGGTACAAGCTGCTTCGGCAGACTCAACCGACTCGGGGGTGTGGTGCAGCACCTTCGCCACGAGGTCCGACCCGAAGTAGATCGACCCGACCGGGAGCGAGGTCCCCAGCAGCACAAGGGCCCAGTTCGCAGGGGCCCAGTCGGCCAGTCGGCCCCACTGGATCGACGTGGTGTGCAGGGCCGGCATGAGGCCGTGCACGTAGTTCAGCAGGAGGCTGGCGATTGTGTAGGTCGCCAGGACCCTCAGCGCGAACTTCCGGTCGGTACCGGTCAGCACGAGCGTGGCGACCAGCGCGAGGGCCATCAGCCCGTCGACAACGATCGGGTACAGCAGGGCAGCGGTGGAGTCGGCGCCGATGGCGCGGGCCACGTCGGACAGCGCGTTCCACGAGACCCTGAAGGCCATGAGGACGACGGCCAACAGGCCGACGACGAGGATGATGCGTCCCAGGCGGTTCACGCGACGACCCCCAGCGGGTGTGAGTACACGGTGGCCGTGGCGGGCGGGAGCAGGGCGATGCCGGAGCGGATGCTGCGGCTGCCGTGTATGGCTGCCGGGGCGCTCGGGGCAGGGGAGTGCAAGGGCGGGCTCCAGGGCGGGGAAGTGAGGCTTGTGGCGCAGGGGTGAGAGGCATTCACGGACGGTGCGTTCACGCGGGCCCCCTTCTAAAGGGGGCCCCGCGCGTGATCGCTTGGGCGCGTGTACGGCGTGGACGCTCCCGTGATCGCTTGACCTGCGGTTTTACGGTCAGCGTGTGCGCTGTGCGCGGTTCACGCCGGTGCCTGTGCGCGAGAGCCGCGTGTACGGTCGCGTGATCGCTTCGCGCGGGCCTGCGTGAGGGTCAGCCGACGGCGGTGAGGTGGCGTGCGGAGGCGTAGTAGCGGGTCTGCTGACCGCCTCCGGCCCCTCCAGCGACGCCATCGGCCTTGGTGGCCAGGCCGCTGTCGACGAGGCGGGCGAGGTGGCGGCGTGCCTTCTCCACGTCGGCGCGTTCGGGATCGCCGCCCCCGATCAGAATGGCCGCCAAGTCGCGGGCGGTCAGGCCACCAGGGGCGTTACCGAGCAGGACGGCGGGGTCCTTGCTGGGGTCGACCGTGGTGGTGCCGCGCACGTGGTCGTGGGTGACATCCAGCGGGCCGATCTCCCCGGTGGGGGTCTTGAGATGGTGCAGGGTGACGGCGGGGTCGCCTGCCCGGCCGGTGACGAACAGGACGCTGCCCGCGCCGGCGGTGATCCAGGTGGAGCCGTAGACCTGATCCAGGCTGGGGCGTTGGCCGCGCGGGGCGTCGGCGGTGGCCTTGCGCTGGTGGTGCAGCTCCAGGATCTCCACGCCGCCTCGCAGGGCGCGCATACGGGCGTTGTGGAAGGCGACCGCGAGGCTGTCGTCGACCATCGTGCTGACCGCGTCCTTGAGGCTGTCGATTACGATGGTGTCGGCCCGGTGGGCGGCGGCGAGGTCGGCGAGGAGGTCGGGCTCCTTGTCGAGCGTGGCGGGCAGCGGGCCCTCCCAGACGACGAGCCCCTCGCGCAGGATCTTCTCGTCGCTGGGGAAGACACGGCGGTCCATAGCCCGGGCGATCTGCCGGGGCCGGTCCATGGCCAGGTAGAGAATCCGCCTGCTCGGGGCGACCGGCATCTCCAGGACCGTCTCCTGCAGCCCGAGGCGGGCGAAGACCACCTGGTGGGCCAGTGTGGTCTTGCCGACCCCGGGTGCGCCCACGATCATCAGGCTCTCGCCCGGCGCCCAGACAGTCTTCTCCCGGGTGCCCCACAAAGGCTCGGCATCCGCGCCGGTCTCTTTGACGAAGGACCACCCGTCGGTGGCGAAGCGGTTCAGACGGCCCTGTCCCGAGGCGAGGGCGCGCTCGCGCTCGGCCCGCATCTCCGTTTCGACCTCGCTGCGTATCGCCTCGGGGTCGGCGCCGGGCTCCTGGGCGCGTTGGACGGTGCGGATCGCCGAGGCGAGCAGGCGGCGGAGATTGGCCTTTTCCCGGATGATCTCCGCGTGGTGCTCCGCGCTGCCGCTGCCGTAGTGCACGTCGGCGAGCTGGTGCAGATAGACGGCGCCACCGACACGCTGCAGGTCCCCTCGCTGCTGGAGCAGTTCGGTCAGGACGATCGGGTCGGTCGGCCTGTCCTCGCGGCGCTGGGCCACCAGCGCGCGCCAGACCGTCTCGTGCGCGGGCCGGTAGAAGGCGGCGTCGCCGAGTATGGGCCGGACAGTGTCGATCACGTCGGCGCTGTGCATGCAGGCGCCCAGGACCGCGCGCTCGGCATCGATGTTGAACGGGGCGTGGAGCATGTCCGTCGGCGGCTCGGCGTCGGTGGCGGCGGAGGATGGCGGCGGCGGGGTCAGGGGCGTACCCTGAGGCATGAAGCTCCTCTCCTGCGGGGCCATGTGGGACGGCAATCCCGGCCAGGCAGGTTGATCGCTAGGGATGGCGGTTGCAGAGGTTTGCGCTTTGAACCCCTCGGTGTCGCGCCGAGGGGTTTTCTGCATTGGGGTCTCCGGTCGGTGTCTGGGCAGGACTACCAGGATGCCACGCGATCTGCTAAATGCAATGCATCTATGCGTGATGCAGAGAGTGTCGATGATCACTGGCTATGCGTAGTGCATTGATGCCCTGCAAAAGGCAGAGCTCGTGGTACAGTTTTAGTTCCCTGCGTATCGCAGGGGTGCCCTGCGACAGGAAGGAGGGGGTGGATGGCAGACGACGAGACCCCCCAGGGGATCTTGCTCAGCGGCGAGGAGAACGCCGCTGTACGGATCAAGCTCGAACGCGAGCGGCGCGGCTGGAGCACGACCGCCCTGTCCGACCGCCTGAACGAGGCCGGCTTCGATATGAACCCGTCCGCGGTCTGGCGAATCGAGAACCGCAAGCGCCGCATCAACCTCGACGAGGCGATTGGGTTCGCCGAGATCTTCGGGGTCGACCTCCGCAACCTTGCCGGCCCTCCGCAGCTCGCTGCGAAGGGCCGCGCCATGGAACTCATCGACAAGGTCGTCGCCGCCCACCAGGAGACCCAGCGCGCCCAGCACGTGTTCACCCGTGCTCGTGACGACTTCGACGCCTACATCGCTGAACACCCCGACATCCGCGAAGAGGCGGAAGCGATGGTCTCCAACGCCATCGCCGAAAGCCTCATGAAGATGAACGCGGAGATCCACGGGCCCCCGCCCGACACGCAATCCGACCCTGAGCGCGCGGACTCCGCTCCCGACGCATAGCGCCTCCGCCACCCGACCTGGGCCCCGCAAACCCCCAGGCACGGAAACCACTGCACACATCCCGAGATCAACCGGCCAGGCCGGGGTTGCCGCCCCACCGCCTGCCAGGAAACGGACTTCTCCTTGCCCGAAAACGCCCTGCCCGTCACCCAGATTGCCCAGCTCCTCGGCGTCTCCGAGACTGAGCTGCGCGCTCTGATGAACCAGCGCGACGCCTCCCACGGCGACGCCACCCTCGTCGGACTCACCGTCGCCGAAGCCGCCCGGCGCATCGGCATCGGCCGCACCAAGCTGTACGAGTACGTCTCCTCCGGCCAGATCTCCTCCGTGAAGATCGGCCGGCTCCGCCGCATCCCCGCCGAGGCGCTGAACGACTTCCTAGCTAGGCGCCCCGACTCGGCGGACTACACGACCGCGGCTTGAAGGGGGCGGAATGACCAAGTCCCCGAAGTCCCGCCAGCCCAATGGTGCCTCCACCATCTTCCTCGGCAAGGATGGCCGCTGGCACGGCTACGTCAGCGTCGGCGTCAAGGACGACGGCAGCCCGGACCGCCGCCACGTCAGCCGCAAGACCCGCCCCGAGATCACCAAGGCCGTACGCGACCTGGAGAAGCAGCGCGACTCCACGGGCGTCCGCAAGGTCGGCCAGACCTGGACGGTCGAGACCTGGCTGACCCACTGGGTGGAGAACATCGCCGCGCCCAACGTCGCTGAGAACACCATCGACGGCTACCGCGTGGCGGTCTACCACCACCTCATACCCGGCTTGGGCGCCCACCGCCTGGAGAAGCTGGAGCCCGAGCACCTGGAGCGCTTCTACCAGAAGATGCAGGCGAACGGCAGCGCCGCCGGCACCGCCCACCAGGCGCACCGCACCGCCAACACGGCACTCAACGAGGCCGTGCGTCGCCGCCACCTCACCATCAACCCGGCCTCCATCGCCAAGGCCCCCAAGGTTGAAGAGGACGAGGTAGAGCCGTACACCCTTGAGGAGATCCAGCGCCTCCTCCTCGAAGCGGGCAAGCACCGCAACCACGCTCGCTGGGTCATCGCGCTTGCGCTCGGGCTTCGCCAGGGCGAAGCCCTCGGTCTGAAGTGGGACGACGTGCACTTCGAGGAGGGTGTGCTCGTCGTGCGCCGGGGTCGCCTACGGCCCCGCTACACACACGGCTGTGGCAACAAGTGCGGCCGCAAGCCCGGTTACTGCCCCCAGAAGATCAACACCCGGCGCGAGACGAAGGACACCAAGACCCGCGCCGGCAAGCGTTCGATCGGCGTACCCGAGCAGCTGTTGACCCTGCTGCGACGGCATAAGGAGGAGCAGGACCGCGAGCGGACCCTTGCCCGTGACCTGTGGGTGGAGAAGGGGTATGTGTTCACCTCGCCGACCGGCGAACCGCTCAACCCCAACACCGACCACCACAGGTGGAAGGACCTGCTGAAGGCCGCCGGCGTCCGCGAGGGACGACTCCACGACGCCCGCCACACCGCCGCGACCGTGCTGCTGATCCTCGGCGTCCCCGAGGCGGTCGTCGACCGCATCATGGGCTGGGAGCCCGGTAAGTCCGCCCGGATGCGCCGCCGGTACCAGCACCTCACCGGCCAGGTGCTCCAGCAGACGGCAGCGAAGGTCGGCGCCCTGCTGTGGGGACCGCAGCCCTCTGTGCCCGCATCGGTCCCTGGAGGTTCCGTGCCCAGCCCGAGCCAGGATCCCGTCCCGGCGGGCCCGACGGTGTACGTCGCCCGACTCGGCGAACGCCTCATCCCGTTCCTGCACCGCGAGCACGCGGAGGCGGTGGCCGTGCAGTGGGGCGCTGACCGTCCCAATCACGCGGCAGAGGTGGAGGAATGGGACCGGGAGAAGTGGGAGGACAAAGGCCACGGCGGCGCGCGGGCCATCCGCGACAAGATGCCCGACCACCGGATCGTCCACCACGCCCTCGCGGTGTTCATCCCCGGCGGCGAGCGGCTCAACATCGGCCGCGAACCCCAATGGTCCGGAACGGCATGGGAGTTCGAGGCCGACCTCTACACGGACCTCCCGGTCCGCTGGCACACCACCCGTCGCCCTGGGCAGGAGGTCGAGGCCCAGGTGCGAGGCACGGACGAGGACGCCGTCGCTGCGGCCTACGCCGAGGCTTGTGCACAGGCTGTGGATCGCGCGAAGGACCCCGGCAAGTACGGCGATACACAAGGCTGACGTCCCCTCAGTCCTGAGGGAGACGACAGGGCGGGGCCTCGACCGATCCGGTCGAGGCCCCGCAACGCATGATCCGACCGCGTGTACCAGACGGTGTTCCGCGGATCGCTGAGGCTGATGTCCTAGCCGGGAATGCCAAGGTCCTTGAGGTACGTGAGGCGACCGTTGATCGCTGCTGAGAAGTGGCGCCAGTCGAGGCTTTCCACCAGTTCGATGGGCTTGGGGTTCTCGGCCGAGGACGTGACGTAGCACGCGGCGTCGTAGAGCTGTTCGGCCATGAGGCGCTCGCAGAAGATCCCGAACCGGTCCTGGTACGAGGTGTTGTGCCAGATCTCGTCGGCGGGCAGGGCGCCCTTCGCGGTCTTGACCGGCCTCCGGGAACCTTCGCCGTCCTGCATTATGAAGAAATAGCCGAGCCAGGGCTTCTCCTTCGGGTAGAGCTCGGCGAGGGCTGCGCGGCGGAGGTCCACTGCGCTGCCGAGTGCTTCCTCTACTCGGTTGTTGTAGTTGTTGCCGTACGACGGTCCTCCGAGCGCCTTCATCTCGAAGGCCGCAACGAGTACGCCCTGGTGAACGACTACGAGGTCCCACTGTTTCTGCGGCCGGTAGTAGCCGGGCAGCTCCAGGCCCTGGGACTTGCTGACGCGGATGCTCTCGGGCGGGAAGCCGGCGTCCAGGAAGAACTTCGCCAAGAGGGTCGCGATCACGTCGAAGTGCTTGCCACCGCGTACCGATCCGGCTGTGCCGGCGCCAACCGCGGCTTTGATCGCGGACTGCTCGTTCTGGAGCTGCTTCGCACCCCAGTAGGCCGCGATAGCGTCTTCGAAGTCTTGGCGGGTGACCGTCAAGATCTGTCCCTCCCTAGTCAGGCAGCTCGGCGAGTCCGTAGACGCGAAGCGCGGCCTCCGTGGCGGCCTTCACGTCGCGCTTGTCGAAAGCCTCTGCAAGGGCAACCCGGTCGCTCTCACTGATCGATGCGGGGTCGGGCACGCGGATCTTGCGGAGGTACTGCGCCTGGAACCGGAGGGTCCCCCCTCGCATCTTGACCGCGTACGCCTCCACGAACGCTTCCGCGACCTTGGACAGCAGCAGACCACCGAGTACGCGCATGTCCCAGACGTCCGAGACGATGAAGTACAGGTTGTGGTGAGGGTACAGGCCGCCTTCATCGAGGACCGGATGGATCGTCAGCTTCATGTCCGGAAACAGCAGCTTGGGACGCCTGGTCAGGCGGTGGTCGACCTTGTCGATCGTCTTGTACCAGCGTTGGGGCTGCTTGACCGCGATGTAGCGCTTACGCAGGGCGGCACCGTGCTCTTCGAAGTACTTGAAGAGCCGGGGGTGTGTGGCGAGGTCTACGAGGTCGCCTTCGGCGGTCCATGGGTTGACCAAGTAGGTTCCGTGCCAGTTCAGAGTGCCGCTGGTGGTGTCACGGACCATGGCCATCGGCAGCAGTCGGTCACGCTCGACGAGAGCGTCGTCGTCTGTGAGGAAGACCTTGTCGGCGCCGGTGGCGATGCCGATGCCGACGCGTGTTCCGGTCTTGTCGTCCTCCAGCAGCTGGAAACGTTCGGTCAGTTCCTCCAGGACTGCCAGCCTGGCTGGCGACGCAGCCGGCCACGAGTCCTCGTCGGGGAACCAGTGCGGCATGCGCGCGGCCTGGAAGGCCGCGCTAGTGATCGACTCCGACGTGCCCTTCATGTACCACTCGGCGAAGTCATGGGCCTGGGCGCTGCCGAACGCGCGGGTGGTGTCCGCCGCCACCGCCTCACCCTGCGAACGGTTCGAGATGATCGTGATCGCCGGATAGGCCGAAACTTGATCATCGAAGGCGTCCACGTCGTGCATGACGAGTGCCAAGTCCATGCTGAAGCGACGCTTCACCAGCTGCCGGAGCCGACGGCCATACTGATTCCGCATCCAGCGGTCCGCGCAGATGAAGCCCAGCCGACCTCCGGGCTTGAGGCTTCGCAGCGCGATCTCGTAGAAGCCGATGTAGATGTCTGCTCGACCGCCCATCGTGGGACAGGCGCTGCGGTAGGCGGCCATCCGATGGTCGGGAACATCTTCAAGACGAATGTACGGAGGGTTGCCCACCACGTAGTCCGCACGGTGGTCGGCGTCGGACTGCAGCAGGTAGTCGCCCTCTTCGACCCATGCTGCTGCTACCTGCTGGGCCTCCTCGGCCTGCCATCCCTCGTCCGCCAACTGGTTCTCGATGACCGCACGGCTTTGTTTCACGTTGCGCTCCAGAAGGTCCAGAGCACGGACTGCCGCGAGCGCGTCTGTGATCGGTCGATTGTGTGCACGGCAGGAGGCACTGATCCGCGATGCCACAGCCACCAGGAATGCACCCGAGCCGCAGGCCGGCTCTACGAGCTTCACGTCGCAGAGATCCTTGTCGGCCGTGTAGCCGAGGAGGTCGAGGATCAAGTCGACCACCCAGCGTCGCGTGAAGACCTCGCCGTGCTCCACGGCCTCCGCGGGAAGAGCCGGGAGACCGTGCAGATCGGTGTCAGGGAACAGAGGAGTGGCCACGTCTTGACCCTACTAGGGAGGATCTCGGCCACGAGAGTTATCCACAGGTCGGCCCACATACGCCGCTGCTACCAGCACCTGACCGACCGCGTGGGCCGTGCGGGCTCAGACCGTCAACGGTCGGAGCCCGCACTCTGCGAAGCGTGCCCGTTACCCTCCGAACTCTGAGGTCCGGCGCCCTTGGGCTTGAGCCTCTTATGCCTCCACGGTGAATGCCGCTTCGTATCCGTCGCCGATCTTGATGTCCTCGTAAACGACGGTCTGACACAGCCGGTTCCATCGGTTGCCCAGTAGAACAGCAAGTCCCATCGGGCAAGCGAGGAAGAGGTGCATGCGCTGAACTCGGCGGGTGGAGTGGCGGAGGTGATCGCGGATGCCCACTGCCAAGGCGTTGGCGGCGGTGCTGCCGGGGACGGAGCCGTCGTTCGGTTTGCCACTCGGCGGGGCGAGGACGATGAGCTTACCGACCGGAAGGTCCTGCTCGCGCAGGTACTCCAGGACATCCCTAGTGATCTCCGTCGCGACCGCGATGGCGACAGCGAGCTCGTCGCCCTGACCAATCTCGTACTCAGTGGCTTCCGGGACCAGGGCGGTCTCGAACGGGTCGTTGGTGGACCAGAGCTGGCTGCCGGCCCTCCCCCGCTGCAGCGCTGCGAGGTCGGTCCCGGTGACCATGCGGAAGGTGGTCCCAACCAGGAAGGCTGGCGCTAGACGGATGCTGCCCGTGACGGAGACAGCGGTCGTACCGGCGGGGAGGCGTCCGGGCGCGGCCTCAATGTCTGCCTGTAGCTGGGCCCAGGTATTCGGCGACAAGGGGCGACGCTTGGTGTATTCGGACTCGCTTTCGAAGCGGTCGACCCAATCAATGGCGTGGTCGGCGTCCGGGGCCATCGGGTCTGGCTTAAGGGTGGCGATCGACAGAACGGCCCGAGCGGGGCCGGCCTTGAGGTCCAACTCGGCGACGGCGCTCTCGACCATTGTCAGCGTGAGCTCGCGCTGGCCGTTGCGGACCATCTTGGCGACCCACCCGGCCCCCGCCTCCAACGCGTGCTGGTTGTTGCGCAGACCCGCGACGGCCATCAGCAGCTGCAGATGCTCCTGGTACTTGACCATGTTCACCGACAGGTCGAAGTGCAGAACCGACAGCAGGTCGAGGAGCTCAGCCTCGGTCAGACCTGCTTCCTTGGCCCACCGGGCACGTGCCTTGCCGCGATCCGACCTGTCTCCGCCGATGGCCGCCTTGGGCATCAGGAGCCCGGTGCGGGCATCGCAGACCTTCACCAGGTCATCGGCAGGGTCGGCCGCCCGGTTGGTGACCAGGTGCAGTTCGACGCTGCCACCGTCTGCGGTCAACTGTTTCCACGTCCTGGCGATCTTCTTGAGAATCGACGGGCCGCCGGTGTCGGTGGACTTGGTCAGGTATTCCGCATTGACCGGTGTGGCGCTGTCGACCGCGTACTTGACCTGCTTGTAGGTGTTCGGGGGGACATCACGCAGCAGGACTACGTCGTCGAGATTGCCGACGCCGTCAAGTTCGACGCCGACGGCGCGCACCGGGTTGTGCGAACGGGCGGCGTTCTCACGGAGGAGGGTCAGGCACGCCTCCCAGGCGACGAGCCATTGGTAGTAGTCGCCGGTGGTGCGGACGCTGGTGGGGCCGGGGGCGGGTAGGTGGGCCATCAGCGCTCCTCGGTAAAGACGGGTGTGGGCTTCAGGTCCTCGGCAAGGGCGAGGAGATCCTCGTCGATGACGGGTCGGTCGGGGAAGGCACGGAAAACGGCTGCCGGGACCAGGCGCTGGGTGAGGTCGGAAAAGGTGTAGCCGGGGCGGTCCTCGGTAGGGCCGGTGAGCTCGACGACCTTGTGGATGGTCTCCGGCCGGATGCCGAGTCCGTCGAGTGCTTGGGTGAGGACCGCGTGGCGCTGCTCGTCGTTGGGGCGGGTGAAGGTGAATGTGGCAGCGGCGCGGCGCATGACGGCCGGGTCGAGGGCGCCGACCCGGTTGGTGCACAGCACGATGATGACTGGTAGTGCGGCGCCGGCCAAGCTGTCGATGCCGGCCAAGAACGCGTCGACGCCAGCCCGATCCTCATGGTGCATCTGCTGTGCCTCGCGGGACTGCACCAGGGCGTCGGCCTCATCGACAACAAGAATCTGCACTGCGCGGGCTCCCTCAGGGCCCGACGCGCGCTTGCCCACCATGTGCATGTGGGTAAAGGCGTCTCCAATGAGGGAGGTCATCTCGCCGACCAGGCCGCTGCCGCGGGTGGCGAGCTTGAGCCGGTACAGGTACACGGGCAGATCGAGCCAGTCGGCGAGGTCGCAGCCGAAAGACTCGGCCAGTGCGGACTTGCCGGAGCCGACGTCGCCGGCGAAAACGAACAGCGGCGCCCTATCTGCGAACAGGGCGAGAGCGGCGACGTCGCCGCCGTGGTACTCCGCGGCCCAGGACCGAAGTCGGCGCGGGTCCGCGAGGAGCGCGGCTTCTTTGCGTAGGCGTAGCTTCGTCTCGTCCAGGCCGACCAGACGGTCGTAGCGGGCGCGTCGGGTGGGCTCGGGCAACTCGATGACTGGGTGGAACAGGTCGTCCTGGCTGGTCACGTGCTCGTTCCTCCTGCGGGTGGCGCTGGACTAGTAGGCGACGTAGACGTCGCGTGAGACGCCAGTGCCGTTGCGGGCGTAGCCGTGCCCCGTGGTGCTGGTGCCTGCGACGGCACTCGGGGCGGTGCCAGTCGTCCGAGAGGTCGGCAGGGCCTCCTTGACCCCGGCCTGCTGGCTGCTGGTCAAGAGCCAGAAGGCGGAGCTGTAGTTCAGGAAGCTGTGAAAGGCGTAGCCGGTGAGGTCGACGGGGTCTGGGAAGCTGCCGGGCCGTGAGTCGACGAGCTGGCCGCCGACCGTGGCCTTGTAGCGCAGGCGGAACTTCCAGGCGTTGGTGGCCGTGTTGCGGAAGCCGTAGTCGACGGTGTCGAGATATCTGTCTCGCAGAAGCAGGGCGACCTCTTCGGCGAACTTCTCGATTCTCTCGTGGGAGGGCTCGCCGTAGAGGTTGTACAGCAGGCGCAGGTCGGCGGCGACTCTGCCTCCGATGTAGCGGGCATCGGTGATCGTGAACGAACCGGAAGCTGATCTGGAGTACGAGCCGGTCATGATCACTCTCCCGGGAAGGTGGGGCCGAACAGCTCACGCCAGAGGTCGAGCGCCTCACTCTTCGTGGCCGCGTAGGCGGCCGTCGTGAGGGTGTCGAGGGTGGTCTTGGCGTGGTTGACCAACCGCTGGCGGTCGAACTCGGTATAGCCGCGAGCGACGTTGTTTTCCGGGTTGACCGGGTCCCAGACCTGGATAGGGTCTGTCGTCGTGCTTACCTCGTCGGCCGTGTAGTAGTCGCTGAAGACGATCGGTGTCTTCAGGCCGGTGCGGACGATGTAGGAGAGGACCTGCTCGATCGCCTGCGGGTAGTCGTCGACCTGCAGCGGCTTCCCGTTCCAGCCGACGTCCCAGAGATGTGCGACCAAGAGTTCGATCAGGAAGGACTTGCAGCGCAGCTGCGGATCACCCTCCTTGCTCTGTCGGATCCACGCCTTCAGCAGGCGGATCAGCTCTCGGTAGCCGTCGCCGGCCTCCCCCTTGCGCTTTTCGATGAAGCGCAGGTGCAGCGTGACCGAGGTGAGTACCTTGATGCCGCCGCTGGTGACCAGGTAGCCCCGGTCGTCCGGCTCGCCGTTGTAGAGCACGGGCACCACGTCGATCTTCAAGCCGGAGCCCCGCATAGTGATGCCGACTGCGTGGTCGGAGGGCTTGAAGTCCTCCGCGACCTTCGTCTTGCCGTAGACCTCTTTGCAGCGCTCCTCCAGCCAGGCCAGTACCGTCGAGACGTCGATGTCGGGGTCACCGACACGCAGGTACGCGGCGACATCCGCGTCAGACCCTGTGCCGCCCCTGCGACGGATCGCCGTGTGCTTGGCCGTACTGCCGGATGCGCGGAGCTTCACCAGGTCGAAGTCCGGGTGGGCGGCGATGTAGTCCTCCAGCCGCTCCCGGAGGTAGTTCACCTGGCGGCGGCGCTCCTTCGCCTCCTCCTTCGGCACGTTCACCTTGTTCTTCGCGAATGCCTTGAGGACCTCGTGGTCGACGTAGCTCTCCCCCGCCATAGCTGTTCACCCTTCACCCGAGGAGCCGAACGGTAGGAGAACAGGCTTACCACCCACCACTGACAAACCCGGTCGAAGTTGCGAGGGATGCCCAGGCGCCGATAGCGGACCGTCTGTCGAGTCCTCCGGCTACGCCGCCACAGGAACTGCAACCAAAACTGCAACCACACACGTCGAAGGGCCCCGCTGCGAACAGCGGGGCCCTTCGACATCGTGCCCGGTGAGGCACTGGCGGAGGATACGAGATTCGAACTCGTGAGGGGTTGCCCCCAACACGCTTTCCAAGCGTGCGCCCTAGGCCTCTAGGCGAATCCTCCGCTCGGAACATTACATGACCGAGAGGAGTGCTCGCGAACTCGTTCCCACCCCCTGACGTCGGGTACTCTTTGCGGAGCCCCTCACGCGGCGCTATCTGACTGAACTCCCCCAGGGCCGGAAGGCAGCAAGGGTAGGTTGGCTCTGGCGGGTGCGTGGGGGGCGCTTGCGTTTGCGGGCGGGGCTGGTTGTCAGTGGGCGCCTATAACCTCGTATGCGTGTCGTCTCTCGCGCTGTACCGCCGCTATCGCCCGGAGTCGTTCGCCGAGGTCATCGGGCAGGAGCATGTCACCGACCCGCTGCAGCAGGCGCTGCGGAACAACCGGGTCAATCACGCGTACCTGTTCAGCGGGCCGCGTGGGTGCGGGAAGACGACCAGCGCGCGGATCCTCGCCCGGTGTCTGAACTGCGAGCAGGGGCCGACGCCGACCCCGTGCGGGGAGTGCCAGTCCTGCCAGGACCTCGCACGCAACGGCCCGGGATCCATCGACGTCATCGAGATCGACGCGGCCTCTCACGGTGGTGTGGACGACGCCCGTGAGCTGCGCGAGAAGGCCTTCTTCGGGCCCGCCGCCAGCCGCTACAAGATCTACATCATCGACGAGGCCCACATGGTCACGTCGGCCGGCTTCAACGCGCTGCTCAAGGTCGTCGAGGAGCCGCCGGAGCATCTCAAGTTCATCTTCGCCACGACCGAGCCCGAGAAGGTCATCGGGACCATCCGGTCGCGGACCCATCACTATCCGTTCCGGCTGGTGCCGCCGGGGACCCTGCGGGAGTACCTCGGTGAGGTGTGCGGCAAGGAGAAGATCCCCGTCGAGGACGGCGTCCTCCCGCTCGTCGTGCGCGCCGGTGCCGGGTCCGTGCGTGACTCCATGTCGGTCATGGACCAGCTGCTCGCCGGGGCCACCGAGGAGGGCGTGACGTATGCCATGGCCACCTCGCTGCTCGGCTACACCGACGGCTCGCTGCTCGACTCCGTGGTCGAGGCCTTCGCGACAGGGGACGGCGCCGCCGCCTTCGAGGTCGTGGACCGCATCATCGAGGGCGGCAACGACCCGCGCCGCTTCGTCGCCGACCTGCTGGAGCGGCTGCGGGACCTGGTGATCCTCGCCGCCGTCCCGGACGCCGTGGAGAAGGGGCTGTTCGACGCCCCCGCCGACGTCCTCGAACGTATGCAGGCCCAGGCCGGCACCTTCGGCGCCGCCGAGCTCAGCCGCGCCGCCGACCTCGTCAACGCGGGCCTGACCGAGATGCGCGGCGCCACCTCCCCGCGCCTCCAGCTGGAGCTGATCTGCGCCCGCGTGCTGCTGCCGGCGGCGTACGGCGACGAGCGGTCCGTGATGGCCCGCCTCGACCGGCTGGAGCGGGGCGTCAACTTCTCGGGCGGGGGCGGCGCGCCCGCCATGGGGTACGTCCCCGGCCCCGAGGCGCACATGCAGCCTCCGGCTCCGGTGCAGGCTCCGGCTCCTGTCCCGCAGGGTGGCGGTCCGGCCGCGGCCCGGGCGGCCGTACGAGGGGGAGCGGCCCCAACACCTGCGCCGGCTCCAACACCTGCGCCGGCCCTGGCCCCGGCTCCAGAGCCTCCGGCTCCGGCCGCCGCGCCCACCCCTCCCCCGGCCGCACCGCCCGCTGCCGCAGCTCCCGCCGCTTCCGCGCCCGGTGCCTGGCCGACCGCCGCCCCCGCAGGTGGTGGCGGTGCCCGCCGACCCGGCGGCTGGCCGACGGCCACGGGAGCTCCGGCGGCCCAGCAGGCCCCGCCGCCCCCGGCGACCCCGGCAGCCCACCCGACCCCGACGCCGACCCCGGCTGCGGCTCCCGCCTCTGCTCCTGCCCCCGCCCCCGCCGGTGGCCTCGACCCCCGCGTGCTCTGGCCGAACATCCTGGAGGCGGTCAAGAACCGTCGCCGCTTCACCTGGATCCTGCTCAGCCAGAACGCCCAGGTGGCCGGTTTCGACGGCACCACCCTCCAGCTCGGCTTCGTCAACGCCGGCGCCCGCGACAACTTCGCGAGCAGCGGCAGCGAGGACGTGCTGCGGCAGGCGCTGACCGAGCAGTTCGGCGTGCAGTGGCGGGTCGAGGCGATCGTCGACCCGACGGGCGGCGGCGGTGCGGCTCCCCCCGGCACCGGGTACGGCGGCGGGCAGGCAGGCGGCTACGGCGCTCCCGCGGCGTCCGGCTACGGCGCCGCCGCTCCCGTGGCCCCGGCCCGCCCTGCGCCCACCCAGCAGGCTCCGGTGGCGGCCCCGGCCCAGAGCCCGCCCCCGCCCAACCCGACGGCCCCGGCCCGCCCTGCCGCCGCCCCCGAGCCGCCGCCGGTGGCCCCCGAGGACGACATCCCCGAGGAGGACGACCCCGACCTCGACGAGTCGGCCCTCTCCGGCCACGAGCTGATCGTGAAGGAACTGGGCGCGACGGTGATGGAGGAGTTCCAGAACGAGTGACGCGGGGCGGGTGCCGACGGCTCGGAGGCCGCGGGCCGGTGGGGGTTGCCCGCGCGGTTCCCCGCGCCCCTGGGTTTCTCGGTGCACCCGGGGACGACTGCCGGCCGGCACCACATCCCAGCCTGTCCGGCGTTTGAGGACGAGGCCGTTCAGGCCGAAGCGGGGGTCTGGGGGCGGCAGCCCCCAAAGGGCGGCGGCCACCTCAGCAGGCGGCCACACGGCCATCTCAGCAGGCGGCCACACCCGGCTGAGCCCCCTTGGAGGAACCTCCAGTCGGCCCACCCAGCTACGCTGGCCCCCGTGAAGGTCCTCGTCATCGGCAGCGGCGCCCGCGAACACGCCCTGTGCCGCTCCCTGTCCCTCGATTCCGACGTCACCGCGCTGTACTGCGCCCCCGGCAACGCCGGCATCGCCGAGGTGGCCGAGCTGCACCAGGTCGATGCCCTGGACGGCGGTGCCGTGGCCTCGCTCGCCGTGGAACTCGGCGCCGACCTCGTGGTCGTCGGCCCGGAGGCACCCCTCGTCGCCGGGGTCGCCGACGCCGTGCGCGAGGCGGGCATCCCGGTCTTCGGCCCCTCCGGGGCGGCCGCACAGATCGAAGGTTCCAAGGCGTTCGCCAAGGACGTGATGGCGGGGGCCGCGGTGCCCACCGCCCGTTCGTACGTCTGCACAAACGCCGAGGAGGCCGCCGAGGCGCTGGACGCCTTCGGCGCACCGTACGTCGTGAAGGACGACGGGCTCGCGGCCGGCAAGGGCGTCGTCGTCACGGACGACCTGGACGCCGCCAGGGCGCACGCCGCCGCCTGCGACCGTGTCGTCATCGAGGAGTTCCTGGACGGCCCCGAGGTCTCCCTCTTCGCGATCACCGACGGCGAGACGGTCCTCCCGCTCCAGCCCGCCCAGGACTTCAAGCGCGCCCTGGACGGGGACGAGGGCCCGAACACGGGCGGTATGGGGGCCTACTCCCCGCTGCCCTGGGCCGACCCCAAGCTCGTCGACGAGGTCCTGGAGACCGTCCTCCAGCCGACCGTCGACGAGATGCGGCGCCGCGGCACCCCGTTCTCCGGTCTGCTCTACGCCGGCCTCGCGATCACCTCGCGCGGTGTGCGGGTCATCGAGTTCAACGCCCGCTTCGGCGACCCGGAGACCCAGGTGGTCCTCGCCCGCCTGAAGACGCCGCTGGCCGGCGTCCTGCTCGCCGCCGCGAACGGCACCCTCGCCGACCTTCCGCCGCTGCGCTGGCGCGACGCCGCCGCCGTCACCGTCGTCGTCGCCTCGCACAACTACCCGGACACCCCGCGCACCGGCGACCCCATCACCGGCCTCGACGAGATCGCCGCCGAGGACGCGCCGCACGCCTACGTCCTGCACGCGGGGACGAAGCGCGCCGGCGACGACGTCGTCAGCGCCGGCGGCCGCGTCCTCTCCGTCACGGCGACCGGCGAGGACCTGACCCAGGCCCGTGAGCGGGCGTACGCGGCGGTGGCGCGGATCGGCCTCGACGGCTCCCAGCACCGTACGGACATCGCCGCGAAGGCGGCGGCGGAGGCCTGACCTCTCCGCCCCCGCAGACCCGTCCCTGATCAGGCCCCGGACTCGGAATCCGGGGCCTGATCGTTGCTGTCTGTCGATCACCTCTGACCAAAGCCATTCCATCGAGTGACCGATGCCCTATCCGGCTGACGGGGGCCGAGGCCCCAACTAGGGTGCGGCGCAGGTGTTCCGGCACTTGGCCCACCGGCATTGCGATGTCAGTGGCGGGTGCCACAGTGGGGGAGTGAGCAACAGCCAGGACAGGCCGAGGACAGCAGGGAGGGGGTGAGGTCCGGACGTGACCAGTACCGGTATCGGTGCGGAGGCGGGAGCGCAGGCAGCGCGTACCCGGGCCCTCGCCGTGCTGCGCATCCGCGGCCGGGCCCTGGCCGTGGCGCTGCTCCCCGCCGCGGCCACGGTGATCCTGCTGACCGGCGGTTCCACCGGCCACTTCGTCGGCCCCGGCTGGGACACCGCCCGCTGGATCGTCGGCGTCCTCGCCGTGCTGGTGCTGCTGGCCGCCGCCGGCATCGCCCTGGTCGTGGCCCGCGCCCGCCCGGCCGTGACCCCCACGGTCCCGATCCCGGAGGAGTCCGCCCCGGACCTGTACCGGATGGTGCGCGACCTCGCCGACCGCCTGGACGTGCCGGCGCCCTCCGCCATAGCGCTCACCCCGGACTGCGACAGCTGGCTGGAGGACCGTACCCACCCGGCCCACGGCCCGCCCGCGCCCAGGGGCGGCGACGAGCTCGGCACCCCCGGCCTGCACCGACGCACCATGGCCGCGCCCGTCCTCGTCATCGGCTCCCCGTTCCTGTGGTGGATGCGCGTCGGCGAGCTCCGCGCGGTCCTCGCCCCGGTCGTCGCCGGCACGGGACCGTCGGCGCAGCCGGACATAGCCGCCGCCCGCCGTTTCGTACGGGGCCTGGACGCGGCGGTGGCCGTCTCCGCGGCGCCCGGCCGATGTCCGGGCACCCGCCTGCTCTGCGCGGGTGTCGGCTGGGTGGCCCGGCTGCTGCTGCGCGGCTGCCGGGAGCACGCGGCGCTGATGGAGCGCGGGGTCGCCGCGGCGGCCGCCGAGCGGGCCCAGGCCGTGGACTACGGACTGCGGATCGTCGCCCAGGAACAGGTCGGTCTCGCGTACGCCGGCTGGGACCGCCTGCTCACCCGGGTCGCGCTGCCCGCCTGGCGGATGGGCCGCTGGCCCTCCCGGCTGGACGCGGGCGTGGTCGCTGCCCTCACCGAGCTGTCCCGGCGCGACCGGCTGGCCGAGGGCTTCGCCTCCCGGCTGGGCGAGCGGCCCGCCTGCGACCTGCTGGAGGAGCCGGGGCTGGTGGACGAGGCCGCCTCACTGCTCGCCGCCCGCCTCTTCCACGGCGGTCCCGCCGAGCCCGGACCGGCCTGGTCGCCGGTGGACTGGCTGGAGTATCCGGACGAGGTCGTCGACCGCACCTGGCGCACCGAGGCGGCCCGCCTGCACCGCGTCCTGGACGCCCTCGGCGTCCGTGCCACCCTCGACCCCGCCGCCCCGGACCCCGGCGGTCCCACCCTGGCCCGTGTCATGGACCACCTGACCGACCCGTCCGCCCCCGGCAGGCGCCCGTGCCCTCCGGCGTACGACGAGGAGCCCCGCACCCCCGGCTACGACGAGGAAGCAGAGGAGCCCACCGGCACCGAACGCAGCGCCGCCCTCGCCGCCGGCCTCACCGCGGCCCTCGCCCGCGAGGAGCGCGCGGAAGCGACCGACGCCGCGCGCCCCGGCTGCCCCGCCCCCGCCGGCCAGACCGGTCCCGGCAGCCCCCTCTGGGACGACGGCGCACTGCCCCTCTTCCCGCTCCAGCCCCCGCGCACCGCCCGCGAGCTCCTCGCCGACCACGTCAAGGCGATGGTGTGCTGCGCGGCCGTGGACACCGCCGGAGCCACCCCCGGCCTGGACTGGCTCGACGGCCCGTCCCTGCTGGTCGACGGCGAGCGGGCCGCCGACCTGACGTCCAGAGTCCTCAGCCTCGTCGAGGAGGGAGACCCGGCCCCGCTGCGGGCCTGGCTGGTCGAGTCCGGAATACGTCCCGAGAAACCGGTCCGACTCGTCTGACCTCGGCGTTTCGGCGCTTTAGCGGAGCGAAGTGTTCCACTTCAGGCAAATTCGCAACGAACCGTGACCGGACGCGTGCGTTATGTGATGTGCTGGGACCGTTCGCGGATGTGGCAAGCGCATCCGACATAAGACAGCCGCCGCAGTCGCAGCGCGACACCGGGCCGCGACCCGGATCAGAACCGGGCGCAACCAGGCACAACGGAAAAAGAACCTCGCGCACATCGCACATCGGCTCGTATCAGCACACTTCACGGGGGCACGAGGGAGGGGAGCCACCATGGCATCGGACCACATCCGCCGCTGGGAGTCGGGAGCACTCGCGCACGCCGTCACGGACCCCTTCGGCCAGGGGCCCGTCCCCTGGCTGCGTGGCAGCGAGACCTATTTCGACGACACCGGTCATGTCGTCCCCTGGTACGTGGACCCCAGCCGGCCACAGCCCACCGGCGAGAACCCCAGGGTCCCCGCACCGCGCACCGCCGTCGGCGGCCCGCGCTCGGCGGACGACGTGCACCGCCAGATCAAGGGGTTCACCTCGACCGGCGCGGTCGCCCCGGGCGAGGCCGTCGACTTCCACATCACCGTCGACCCGCCGCAGGAATTCAGCGTCGACGTCTACCGCATCGGCCACTACGGCGGTGACGGCGCATCCAAGATCACCACCAGCCCCCGGCTGTCCGGCATCGTCCAGCCCCCGCCGCTGGCCGCCGACCGCACGGTCTCCTGCCACCACTGGTGGCTGTCCTGGCGGCTGCAGGTTCCGTCGTTCTGGAGCATCGGCGCGTACGTCGCCGTGCTCACCACGGCCGACGGCTACCGCTCGCACGTGCCCTTCACGATCCGCGACAACCACCCGGCCGACCTGCTGCTCCTGCTGCCGGACATCACCTGGCAGGCGTACAACCTCTACCCCGAGGACGGCCACACCGGGGCCAGCCTCTACCACGCCTGGGACGAGCGGGGCCGGCTGCTCGGCGAGGCCGACGCGGCGACCACCGTCTCCTTCGACCGGCCGTACGCCGGCGCCGGCCTGCCCCTGCACGTCGGCCACGCCTACGACTTCATCCGCTGGGCCGAGCGCTACGGCTACGACCTCGCCTACGCCGACGCCCGCGACCTGCACGCCGGCCGCGTCGACCCCACCCGCTACCGGGGCCTGGTCTTCCCGGGCCACGACGAGTACTGGTCCCCGCAGATGCGCCGCACGGTCGAACTGGCCCGCGACAGCGGCACGAGCCTCGTCTTCCTCTCCGCCAACACCATGTACTGGCAGGTGGAGTTGGGCCCCTCCCCGTCCGGGGTCGCGAACCGCCTGCTGACCTGCCGAAAACGCAGGGGCCCGGGGAAGCCCGTGCTCTGGCGCGAGATCGACCGGCCCGAACAGCAGACGGTCGGCATCCAGTACGCGGGCCGGGTGCCCGAGCCGTACCCCCTGATCGTGCGCAACGCGGGGCACTGGCTCTGGGAGGCCACCGGCGCGCACGAGGGCGACGAACTCCCCGGCCTGGTGGCCGGCGAGGCCGACCGCTACTTCCCGCGCACCGCGCTGCCCGAGCACGAGGAGCGCATCCTGCTCGCCCACTCCCCCTACACCGACAACGACGGCGCGCTCCGCCACCAGGAGACCTCCCTCTACCGCGCCCCCTCCGGCGCCCTGGTCTTCGCCTCCGGCACCTTCGCCTGGTCCCCGGCCCTGGACCGCCCCGGCCACGTCGACGCCCGGGTCCAGCGCGCCACCGCCAACCTCCTGGACCGCATCTGCAAACACGACTGACCCGCACAGGCGTCCGCGTGGCCCCCGTGTCCGTGCACAACCCGGCATACGGGAGAATCGAGGGCACCTGTACAGAACCACGGGGAGGAACCGTGTCCGGATTCGTCGAAAAGCCCGAGCCCGTGGAGGTCCCGGGTCTGGTGCATCTGCACACCGGCAAGGTGCGCGAGCTGTACCAGAACGCGGCCGGTGACCTCGTGATGGTCGCCAGCGACCGCCTGTCCGCGTACGACTGGGTGCTGCCGACCGAGATCCCCGACAAGGGCCGGGTGCTCACCCAGCTCTCCCTGTGGTGGTTCGACAAGCTCGCCGACCTGGCCCCCAACCACGTCATCAGCACCGAGCTGCCCGAGGGCGCCCCCGCCGACTGGGCGGGCCGCACCCTGATCTGCAAGTCCCTGAAGATGCTCCCGGTCGAGTGCGTGGCCCGCGGCTATCTCACCGGCTCGGGCCTCGCCGAGTACCAGGAGTCCCGCACGGTCTGCGGCCTCGCCCTGCCCGAGGGCCTGGTCGACGGCTCCGAGCTGCCCGCCCCGATCTTCACCCCGGCCACCAAGGCCGAGGTCGGCGAGCACGACGAGAACGTGTCGTACGAGGAGGTCGCCCGCCAGGTCGGCGCCGAGACCGCCGCCCAGCTGCGCCAGGCCACCCTCGCGGTGTACGGGCGGGCCCGGGACATCGCCCGGGACCGGGGGATCATCCTGGCCGACACGAAGTTCGAGTTCGGCTTCGAGAACGACACCCTCGTCCTCGCCGACGAGGTCCTCACCCCGGACTCGTCCCGCTTCTGGCCGGCCGACGAGTGGCAGCCGGGGCGCGCCCAGCCGTCGTTCGACAAGCAGTACGTGCGCGATTGGCTTACCTCGGCCGAGTCCGGCTGGGACCGGAAGAGCGAGCAGCCCCCGCCGCCGCTGCCGGAGCAGGTGGTCGAGGCGACCCGCGCGAAGTACATCGAGGCGTACGAGCGGCTGACGGGCAACACCTGGTCGTGACGGAGGAGTCCCCCGGGCCCTCGGGCCCGGGAACACCGAAGGCTCCGAGCATCGAACGCAGAAGGCCCCCGGCGGAAACCGGGGGCCTTCTCTTCTGAGCGGACGACGAGGCTCGAACTCGCGACCTCAACCTTGGCAAGGTTGCGCTCTACCAACTGAGCTACGTCCGCATGCGCCGTGGCGCGAGAGCAACTATACCCAACCTCGCTCCCGTGCGAGACGCACTGCCGCATGACGGTTCTCCGCACCGAGTTTGGTGACGGCCGAGGAGAGGTAGTTCCGCACGGTCCCCGGCGACAGCGCGGCCCGCTCGGCGATCTCCGCGACCGGCGCTCCGTCGGCCGCCAGCTCCAGCACCTCGGCCTCCCGCGCGGTCAGCGGCGAGTCCCCGGCGGAGATCGCGTCGGCGGCCAACTCCGGGTCGATGTAGCGGTTTCCGGCGTGCACGGTCCGGATGATCTCCGCGAGCCGCTGCGCACTCACCGTCTTCGGGACGAACCCCCGCACACCGGCCGCCAGCGCCCGCTTCAGATGGCCGGGCCGCCCGTGACCGGTGACGATCAGCACCTGGCAGCCGGGCAGTTCGGCGCGCAGCGATGTGGCGACCCTCACACCGTCCGCGCCGGGCATCTGGAGGTCGAGCACCGCCACATCGGGGCGATGGGCCCGCGCCATGGCGAGTGCCTCCGGGCCGGTGGCCGCCTCGGCGACGACGACCAGGTCGTCCTCCAGGCCGAGCAGCGCGGCCAGCGCGCCCCGGATCAGATGCTCGTCGTCCGCGAGCAACAGCCGCACCGGAGACGTCATGAAGTGACTCCACTCACACTCGCATCAGCCGTGCGACCGGACAGCGGCACCGACGCCACCACCCGGAACCCGTCCGCTCCCACCGGCCCGGCCGCCAGCGTCCCGTCGACCACCGCGAGTCGCTCCCGCAGCCCGGCCAGCCCGGAGCCCCCACTCCCACCACGGTCCTGGCCCGGGCCACTCCCACGCGCCTCGACCCCGTCGTTCTCCACCGTCAGCACCACACACCCCTCCCGCACCTTCAGTCCCACCGAGCACCGCCCCGCGTCGCCATGCCGCAGCACATTGGTGGTCGCCTCCCGTACCACCCACCCGAGCGCCGACTGGACCTCGGCGGGCAGCCCGGCGGTGTCGCCGGTCACCTCGCAGGAGATCCCCGCCGCCGTCAACACCCCCCGTGCCCCGGCGAGTTCGGCCCCCAGGTCGGCGTCCCGGTACCCCCGTACGACATCGCGGACCTCCCGCTGCGACTCCTGCGCGATCCGCTGCACCTCGATCATCTGTTCCACGGCCTCGGGCCGTTCGCGCCGGGCCAGCTGCACGGCCAGCTCGCTCTTGAGGGCGATGACGGCGAGGTTCCGGCCGAGCACGTCGTGCAGATCGCGCCCGAACCGCAGCCGTTCCTCCGCGACGGCGAGCCGGGTGCGGGTCTCGCGGGCCTCGTCGAGTTCGTAGACGGCGTTCAGCAGCCAGAGGGAGAAGATCGCGGTGAAGGCGAGGAACGCGCTGCCGAGGAACACCACGCACGCGGTGACCAGCGCGGTCGGCGCGGGATAGCCCAGCGGGAAGGAGACGGCCCCCGCCCCGCACGCGAAGCCCACGACGATCGACAGCACGCGCCTGCGGTCGCGCACCCCCAGCGTCATGGTCCCGGCGCCGAAGGCCAGCACCCCGGTGAAGACGGTGCCGGCGGCGGCGTCCAGGTCCGGGCCGGAGCCGTGCTTGCGCAGGACGAGCACGACGACGGCGATGGCATAGGTCGCCGTGCCGAGCGCCCAGAGCAGCCGCACCGGCTGATCGCGGCGGCCCCGCGTCCAGTCCAGCGCCCGGGAGGCGGTCACCGCGCAGAGCAGCGCGTGGCCGACGACCATCGCCATCATCCAGCCAGCGAGGTCCGCTCCCGCCTGCGCGAAGACCGGCAGCCCGATCGCCGCGACCTCGGCCACCGCGAAGAAGTGGAACGACCACCGCGTGTACGTCTCGACCTTGGCGGGCGTGGTCTTCCCCCGCCACCAGGCGCCTGCCCCGCTCATCCCGGTCCCGTTCCCCTCAGCGCCGAGGTTCCCAGCGGAACCACCGCCGTACAGCAAACACCGCGACCACGGTCCAGGCCAGCGCGGTGAGGACGCTGACCAGGGTCTGGTCCGGGCTCAGCTCGCCGGTCCAGCCGGCCCGGACCAGCCGGACGGCCGGGGAGAGCGGGAGGAGTTCGCCGACCTCGGCGACCCGGTCGGGCAGGGCGTCCGCCGGGACGGCGATGCCCGAGCCCAGCATGGAGACGAAGACCAGGGGCAGCGCGGTGACCTGGGCGCTCTCGGCGGTCCGGGTGAAGGCCGCGGTGAGCGCGGCGAGCGCGGCACTGGTCAGCAGGCCGAGGACGAGTCCGAGCAGGGTGAGGTACGGCGCCTCGGGCGCGCCCGCGTGGAGCAGCACCGTGCAGCCGGCGGTCAGTACCAGCGCCTGCGCCAGGCCGAGGCAGACGGCGGGCAGGGCGGTCCCGGCGAGGATCTCCGGGTCGGACAGCTCGCCGGTGCGCAGCCGCTTGAGGACCAGTTCCTCGCGGCGGGCCACGTAGGCACTCACCAGGGAGGTGTACACGGCGAAGAGGAAGGAGAAGCCGATCGCGGCGGTCAGCATCAGGATGCCGATGTTCAGCCCTTTGCCCTTGAGGTCGAACTGGGCGATCGCGGGCCGTACGGTGATCGGCAGGGAGAGCGGCACGAGCAGCGCGATGAGCACCGCACCGCGGTTGCGGCCGAGGAGCAGCAGTTCGGCACGGGCGAGGGCGCCCAGCCGGCGACGGACCACGGCGCCCGTCGTCCGGAGCCCCCCGAGAGCAGGCGCGTTCATGCGGCCGCCTCCTTCGCGATCCCCAGGAACGCCTCCTCCAGCGAGGCCGACCGTACCTCCAGCCGTCCCAGCTCGACCCCGGTCCGCTCGGCCCAGGTCAGCACTCCGGTGGCGGTCCGCTGCACCTCGCGCGTCCGCAGCCGTACGGCCCGGCCCTCGGCCTCGTGCCCGCACACGCCGAGTGCGGCGAGCGGCGGGAGGTCTCCGAGGAAGTACCCGGTGGGCAGTTCGAAGGAGATCCGCGCGGGCCGGCCCGCGGTCACCTCGGCCGGTGTCCCGGCGGCCGCGATGCGCCCCTCGTGCAGGATCGCGAGCCGGTCGGCGAGGTCCTCGGCCTCCTCCAGGTAGTGCGTGGTGAGCAGGACGGCGGTCCCGGCGTCGCGCAGCGCGCGCACCAACTCCCAGGTGTCCCGGCGCCCTTCGGCGTCGAGTCCGGTCGTCGGCTCGTCCAGGAAGAGCACCTCGGGCCGTCCGAGCAGCGCGAGTGCCAGGTCGAGGCGGCGCCGCTCCCCGCCGGAGAGCTGCTTGACCCGGACCTCCGCCCTGCCGCCGAGCCCGACCAGGCCGAGCGCCTCGGCCGCGGGCCGGGCTCCGGTCGTACAGCCGGCCCACATCCGTACCGTCTCGCCGACGGTCAGTTCGGAGGGGAAGCCGCCCTCCTGGAGCATCACGCCGGTGCGCGGGCGTACGGCGGCCCGTTCCCGGTGCGGATCGTGGCCCAGCACCCGCACCCGGCCCCCGTCCGGCGGCGCGAGTCCTTCCAGCAGTTCGACCGTCGATGTCTTTCCGGCGCCGTTGGTGCCGAGCAGCGCGAAGATCTCCCCGCGGGCCACGGAGAAGGTGATTCCGCGGACCGCCTGGAACCCGCCCCCGTAGACACGCCGGAGATCTGTGACCTCAATCACGTGTTCGTAGTCCATGGCCCCAGCGTCTCCGCTGCCGGTGCCCGGGAGCAGTGCGTGGTGTCATCACTCGCCATGACAAATGTCAGTGCGGGTGGGCACATGAAAAAACCCCAGTCATATGACTGGGGTTTCCTCCATGAGCTGGAGCGGACGACGAGGCTCGAACTCGCGACCTCAACCTTGGCAAGGTTGCGCTCTACCAACTGAGCTACGTCCGCACTGCTCCCGACCGGCTCCCACCGATCGGTGCGAGCACCAGCCTACCTGATCCACAAGCATGCTCAGGACCGGCGGTGCAGAGCGGGTGACAGGAATTGCACACTGCGCCTTCCCCCTGGAAGGGGGATGTTCTGCTACTGAACTACACCCGCATGTACTCCGTGGGCTCCGGCTTTCCGGCCGTGTCCCTCGGCGTGCTCCAGACATTAGCTGATCAGCAGGGGGGTAGCGCAAGTCGGCTGCCCCCAGGGGCGGCTGACGCACCCTGAGGGCAGCCGCGCCGCCCACTCACTGGGCGGCGCTGAACGCCTCGTACACCTTCTTCGGGATGCGGCCGCGGGCCGGGACATCCATCTTGTTCGCCTGCGCCCAGGCGCGGACGGCCGCCGGGTCGGGGGCGACCTCCGTCTGCTTGTACGCCTTGCCCGACTTCGACCGCTTGCGGCCGGCCACCACGTACGGCTCCAGGGCCGTGCGCAGTTTCTTGGCGTTCGCTTGATTCAGATCGATCTCGTACGACTTGCCGTCGAGTCCGAAGGCGATCGTTTCCGCCGCTTCCGAGCCGTCGATGTCGTCAAAGAGAGTGACCACGACCTTCTGCGCCACGAATATTCGGTCCCTTCGTGTGGCACGTCTATACAGCTCATCGTCAGCACATCGGTGATGACCGCGATGGCGGGAGATGACGTGCCGAGTATCGGCTATTGCCAATTCATTTGTACAGTGCCTGGCAATACAAAGTGAAGCCCGACTAAATCCGTCCGGCGTGTCCCGGCGCAATAGATGTCACGGGCGAACCCGGGGAACTTTCCCAGAACTTTTCGTGTGGATCCGCCACCGTCACCCGATCGTGATGCGGCTCACGTAGTTTCCTACAACTCTACCCGCGTAGAAATTTTGTGCGGGTAGTCTGAAGACACCGGTCGGGGACACCGACGGGTATCACGGGTATCTGCTCAGCAGTCAGCACCACAACACCGGGAGTGCCAGTGGCACGCGTCGTAGTCGACGTCATGCTCAAGCCGGAGATCCTCGACCCCCAGGGCCAGGCGGTCCAGCGTGCGCTGCCGCGCCTGGGTTTCGAGGGCATCTCCGATGTACGTCAGGGAAAGCGATTCGAACTGGAAGTTGACGGCCCGGTCGACGAGGCCGCGCTCGCCCGCATCCATGATCTTGCGGAATCCTTCCTCGCCAACACCGTGATCGAGGACTTCACCGTCAAGGTGGAGGAAGTCGCGGAGGCGGCGAAGTGACCGCTCGTATTGGCGTCGTCACTTTCCCGGGAAGCCTCGACGACCGTGACACCCAGCGCGCGATCCGTCTCGCGGGTGCGGAACCGGTCGCCCTCTGGCACAAGGACAAGGACCTCCACCAGGTCGACGCGGTGGTTCTTCCCGGTGGTTTCTCCTACGGCGACTATCTGCGGGCCGGCGCCATCTCCCGCTTCTCGCCGGTGATGGAGACCGTCATCGAGCAGGCGAAGGCCGGCCTGCCGGTCCTCGGTATCTGCAACGGCTTCCAGGTCCTCACCGAGGCGCACCTGCTCCCCGGCGCGATGCTCGGAAACAACCACCTCCACTTCATCTGCCGCGACCAGAAGCTGCGGGTGGAGAACGCGGACACCGCCTGGACGGCCGACTACCGCGCGGGCCAGGAGATCCACATCCCGCTGAAGAACATGGACGGCCGGTACGTCGCCGACGAGTACACGCTCGACAAGCTGGAGGCGGAGGGCCGGGTCGTCTTCCGTTACGTCGACTTCAACCCGAACGGTTCGCTCCGCGACATCGCCGGCATCACCAACGAGGCCGGGAACGTCGTCGGCCTCATGCCGCACCCCGAGCACGCCGTCGAGCCGCTGATCGGCACGGGTCGTACCGACGGCCTCCCCTTCTTCACCTCGATCCTCAAGAAGCTGGTGGGCGCATGAGCCGGACGCCTCTGGACACGGTCGAGCACGCGGCCGCGACTCCCGACGTCGAGCTGCCCTGGGCCGAACTCGGCCTGAAGAAGGACGAGTACGAGCGGGTGGTGGAGATCCTCGGCCGCCGCCCGACCGGTGCCGAGCTCGCCATGTACTCGGTCATGTGGTCCGAGCACTGCTCGTACAAGTCCTCCAAGGTCCACCTCCGCCAGTTCGGCGAGAAGGCGCCGCAGAGCGACGCGCTGCTGGTGGGCATCGGCGAGAACGCGGGCGTGGTCGACGTCGGCCAGGGTTACGCGGTCACCTTCAAGGTCGAGTCGCACAACCACCCGTCGTACGTCGAGCCCTACCAGGGCGCCGCGACCGGTGTCGGCGGCATCGTCCGCGACATCATCGCGATGGGCGCGCGGCCGGTGGCCGTGGTCGACCCGCTGCGCTTCGGCGCCGCCGACCACCCCGACACCAAGCGCGTCCTGCCGGGCGTCGTCGCCGGCATCGGCGGCTACGGCAACTGCCTGGGCCTGCCCAACATCGGCGGCGAGGTCGTCTTCGACGCCTGCTACCAGGGCAACCCGCTGGTCAACGCCGGTGCCATCGGCGTGATGCGGCACGAGGACATCCACCTCGCCAAGGCCTCCGGCGCGGGCAACCAGGTCATCCTGTACGGCGCCCGGACCGGCGGCGACGGCATCGGCGGCGCCTCGATCCTGGCCTCCGAGACCTTCGACGACGCCAAGCCGTCCAAGCGCCCCGCCGTCCAGGTCGGTGACCCCTTCCAGGAGAAGCTCCTCATCGAGTGCACCCTGGAGGCCTTCCGGGAGAAGCTCGTCGTCGGCATCCAGGACCTCGGCGCGGCCGGCCTGTCCTGCGCCACCTCCGAGCTGGCCTCGAACGGCTCCGGCGGCATGACGGTCGTACTGGACGACGTCCCGCTGCGCGACTCCACGCTCTCGCCCGAGGAGATCCTCATGAGCGAGTCGCAGGAGCGCATGTGCGCGGTCGTGGAGCCGGCGAAGGTCGAGCGCTTCCTGGAGATCTGCGAGAAGTGGGACGTCATCGCCACCGTCATCGGTGAGGTGACCGACGGCGACCGGCTTGAGATCTTCTGGCACGGCGAGAAGATCGTCGACGTCGACCCGCGCACGGTCGCCCACGACGGCCCGGTCTACGAGCGCCCGTACGCCCGCCCGTCCTGGCAGGACGAACTCCAGGCGGACGACGCGAACAAGCTCGCGCGCCCGGCGACGAGCGAGGAGCTGAAGGACCAGGTCCTGAAGCTGGTGGGCTCCCCCAACCAGGCCTCCAAGAAGTGGATCACCTCCCAGTACGACCACTTCGTGCAGGGCAACACGGTCCTCGCCCAGCCCGAGGACTCCGGCATGATCCGCGTCGACGAGGCGACCGGCCTCGGCGTCGCCATCGCCACGGACGGCAACGGCCGCTACGCCAAGCTCGACCCCTACACGGGCGCCCAGCTGGCCCTGGCCGAGGCCTACCGCAACGTGGCGACGACCGGCGCCAAGCCTCTTGCGGTCTCCGACTGCCTGAACTTCGGCTCGCCCGAGGACCCGGCGGTCATGTGGCAGTTCGCGGAGGCCGTGCGCGGTCTCGCCGACGGCTGCCTCCAGCTGGGCACCCCGGTGACCGGCGGCAACGTCTCGCTCTACAACCAGACCGGCGAGGCGGCCATCCACCCGACCCCGGTGGTCGCGGTCCTCGGCGTGATCGACGACGTGGCCCGCCGCACGCCGGTCGCCTTCCAGGAGGAGGGCCAGCTGCTCTACCTCCTCGGCGACACCCGTGAGGAGTTCGGCGGCTCGGCCTGGTCCCAGGTCGTCCACGACCACCTCGGTGGCCTGCCGCCGAAGGTCGACCTGGAGCGGGAGCGGCTGCTCGCCGAGATCCTGATCTCCGCCTCCCGCGACGGCATGATCGACTCGGCGCACGACCTGTCCGACGGCGGTCTGATCCAGGCCGTGGTCGAGTCCGCGCTGCTCGGCGGCAAGGGCGCGCGGCTGGTCGTTCCGGACGGGCTCGACGCGTTCACGTTCCTTCTCTCCGAGTCGGCCGGGCGCGCGATCGTCGCCGTGCCGCGCTCGGAGGAGGTCCGCTTCAACGACATGTGCGGCGCGCGCGGCCTTCCGGTCACCCGCATCGGTGTCGTCGACGGGGACTCGGTGGAGATCCAGGGCGAGTTCGAACTTCCCCTGACCGAGCTGCGCGAGGCGCACGAGGGGACGATCGAGGCGCTGCTGGCGTAGCCGGCCGCACGACGACGAAGGCCCCGCCCGGATGTTTCCGGGCGGGGCCTTCTCGGCTCATCGGACGTAGTTCTTGAGGATCTCCGTGTCGAGTTCGATGCCGATCGGATCGGGGAGGACCACCTTCTCGCCGAACTTCGCGGTGTGGACGGCGCGGTAGCCACCGATCTGCCGGTCCGGGCCGCTGTGCACCGTGATGGTGCAGGAGTCGCGGTCGATCAGGAGGTACAGGGGGATCCCGGCCTGGCCGTACGCGGTCGGCTTCTCGTGCCGGTCCCGCCGGTCCGTGTCCGAGTCGTACGAGGTGACCTCGACGACCATGAGCGCGCCGTCCGGGTCGGCCCACTCGCCGTGTCCCGCGAAGTGGGCCTCTGGCGCGATCACCGCATCCGGTTTCGCCCTGCCCTCTCGATACGCATCGACCCTGAGCCCCTGGGCCTGGTACAGGTCCAGGTCGGGCCTACTCTGCATACAGCGCCGGGCCAGCCAGGACACCATGGTGCTGTGGTCCCCGTCCGTCACCTTCTTGACCCCGATCCGTCCGTTGATGAACTCCAACGTGACGGTCTCGGGAGCCGCGGAGGCGATTGTTTCGAACTCCTCCACCGACATCTGAGACGTGCGCTCGGCCATAACCGTCATGTTGCACCCCCTTCCAGGCGAAGACCAGTGTTGCCAGGCTCCGGCGGTGCGGGGCGAGTTCCGCTGCGGATCACACCCACGGGTGATCATCCCGGCTGCGTCAGGCGTGCCCGGACAGCGGTGCGGTCGACGCCGAGCTCGGCCAGGAGTTCCGCCACGGGATCCGGCTGCTCGCAGTCGAGCAGGGCCAGCAGCAGGTGTTCCGGTGTGATGCGGCGGCTGTGGGCCTTCTTCGTCTCGGCCAGGGCGCGGGGGAGGACGGCGCGGGCGCCGGAGGTGAAGGGGGTGCGCTTGCGCGAGGCGGGAATCGGTGCCCGCTCGATCCCCTGGACGTCGATGCCGACCACGGCCAGCGCGGACCGGTCGAGGGCGTCGAGGGCGGAGCGCGCGGTCTCCAGATCGGTGCCGAAGGCCCGGACCGCGCCGGGATCGTGCAGCACTCCCAGGAGGAGATGCTCGGTACCGATGCGGCGGTCGCCGCGCAGCGTGGTTTCGTCGAGCGCCGATGCGACGGTCGCCCGGGCCTCTGCTGCGAACTGCTCGAACATGGTCGTCTCACTTCCCGTACTTGGCGTGGACGGACTGCCGGGAGACGCCGAGGGCGTCCCCGATCTGCTCCCAGGACCATCCCTGTTCCCTGGCGCGCGCGACCGCCGCCGCCTCGACCTGCTCGGCCAGTCGGTGCAGGGCACCCACGGCCCGCAGTCCCACCGCGGGGTCGTGCGACCTGAGGCGTTCTGAGAGATCTCCTGCGTTCATGCTTGTCAGTCTGGATTGACACCCTCCCGCTTGTCAACCCAGACTGACAGAGAGGGGTCGCATAGGCTCACCGCCATGCCTCAGGCCAAGAAGCGCGCCCGCAGTTACGACCCGGCCAGGACCCGTGCCGCGGTTCTCGCCCAGTTCGGCAATGTGAGAGCGGCCGTCGAGGGCCTCACCCCCGAGCAGCTCGCGCTCCCCACCCGGCTGGAGGGGTGGACCGTACGGGACCTCGTCGCCCACATCGGCATGGCGGTCACCGCCGTCCACCGGGCTCTGGACCAGCCCGAGCCGGCGAAGGCCGACGCGGTCCTCCTCGACTGGCCGTTCGGAACCTCCGGCAACGCCGCCGCCATCGCCGACTTCACCCGGCGCCTCGCCGCCGACCACCCCGACCTCGGCCCCTACCTCGCCGACGCCGACGCCGGCCTGCGCGCCCTGCTCGACGCACACCCCGGCACCCGGCTGCTCGCCACCAGCGCCGGCGCGCTCTCCCTCGACGACTACCTCGTCACCCGGGCCGTCGAACTGGTCGTCCACACCGACGACCTCAACGCGGCCGTCGCCGGGCTGGAGGTGCCGTACGACCGGCAGGCCCTGGCCGCCTGCACCCGGCTGCTCGCCGACGCGCTCGCCGTCAAGGCGCCCGGCGGCTCCACCGAGGTGCGGGTGCCGCCGTACGCCGTGGTGCAGTGCGTCGAAGGGCCCCGGCACACCCGGGGCACCCCGCCGAACGTCGTGGAGACCGACCCGCTGACCTGGATCCGGCTGGCCGCCGGACGGCTGGCGTGGCAGCAGGCCGTGGCGGACGCCAGGGTCAGCGCCAGCGGGGAGCGGGCGGATCTCGGGGCGTACCTGCCCGTCATGGGGTGAGGGAACCGATCGACCGGTGCGCGCCGTCGAAACGGCATGTACGGGTTGAAACAGCGCATGCGCCGTATGACCCTGACGACGGCGGCGGCCGCCCTGCTCGTCCCGCTCGCGGTGGCCTGTGGCAGTGAGAGAGGTGTCTCCGTGGCGAGTCAACCGCCCGTGACCGGGATCGACTGGACCGTCGACAGCGTGACCGTCGACGGCACCACCCACCGCGCCCCGGCGCGCGCCCATGTGAAGATCGAGGACGGCCGGGCGGCCGGCAGCTTCGGGTGCAACCAGTTCAGCGCCACGGCACAGATCACGGACGACCAGATCCGGCTGAGCCACGCCCGCACCACCCGGATGGCCTGCGACAACGCCCGGATGACCTTCGAGCGTGCGCTCGCCCGCACGCTCACCGCCGGGCCACTGACCATGAAGGGCGAGGACGGGAAACTCACCCTCACCGCGGACGGCGGCGACCGCGTCCAGCTGTCCAGGACATGACACGCGGCGTGGGTGCGGCCCCCCGAATGATGTGCGACACCTCACTCAGGGATACGGTGCCAGGGGGTTGCGCCGGCACCGGTCCGCACGAACCGACGCCGCCTGGAGAAACCTCTCACCGCGCTGACCTGCGAAAATGGAGAAAGCCACAACCGCGTCCGCGGGCGTAGATCCATTACGGCTGTGTATCCCCAATTCGGACCAGTGGTCGATCTCGCCTACACTCGGTGCCGTGCCACGTGGTGACGGTCTCCTCAATCACGATCTGCTCCCCGGTGAGAAGGGCCCCCAGGACGCTTGCGGCGTCTTCGGTGTCTGGGCTCCGGGCGAAGAGGTCGCCAAGCTCACGTACTTCGGGCTCTACGCCCTCCAGCATCGGGGCCAGGAATCCGCGGGTATCGCGGTCAGCAACGGCTCCCAGATCCTCGTCTTCAAGGACATGGGCCTGGTCTCCCAGGTCTTCGACGAGACCTCGCTCGGTTCGCTCCAGGGTCATATCGCGGTCGGTCACGCCCGCTACTCGACCACCGGTGCCTCCGTGTGGGAGAACGCTCAGCCGACGTTCCGTGCCACCGCGCACGGCTCGATCGCGCTCGGCCACAACGGCAACCTCGTCAACACGGCGCAGCTCGCCGAGATGGTCGCCGAACTTCCGAAGGACCCGGGCGGCCGGTCCACCCGGGTCGCGGCCACCAACGACACCGACCTGCTCACCGCGCTCCTCGCGGCCCAGGTCGACGAGGACGGCAAGCCGCTGACCATCGAGGAGGCCGCGCACGCGGTCCTCCCGAAGGTCCGGGGCGCCTTCTCCCTCGTCTTCATGGACGAGCACACCCTCTACGCCGCCCGCGACCCGCAGGGCATCCGCCCGCTGGTCCTGGGCCGCCTGGAGCGCGGCTGGGTGATCGCCTCGGAGTCCGCCGCGCTCGACATCTGCGGCGCCAGCTTCGTCCGCGAGATCGAGCCGGGCGAGTTCGTCGCCATCGACGAGAACGGCCTGCGCACCTCGCGATTCGCTGACGCGAAGCCCAAGGGCTGTGTCTTCGAGTACGTGTACCTGGCCCGCCCCGACACCGACATCGCCGGGCGGAACGTCTACCTCTCCCGCGTGGAGATGGGCCGGAGGCTCGCCAAGGAAGCCCCGGTCGACGCCGACCTGGTGATAGCGACCCCGGAGTCCGGCACCCCGGCCGCCGTCGGCTACGCGGAGGCCTCCGGCATCCCCTTCGGTAACGGTCTG
Organism: Streptomyces sp. GbtcB6; assembly: GCF_019091475.1. Taxonomy (NCBI): domain Bacteria; kingdom Bacillati; phylum Actinomycetota; class Actinomycetes; order Kitasatosporales; family Streptomycetaceae; genus Streptomyces; species Streptomyces sp. GbtcB6. Next base: position 439,003 of record NZ_JAGXJL010000004.1, read on the forward strand.
GTCAAGAACGCCTATGTCGGCCGGACCTTCATCCAGCCCTCGCAGACCATCCGCCAGCTCGGCATCCGCCTGAAGCTGAACCCGCTGAAGGAAGTCATCAAGGGCAAGCGGCTGGTCGTCGTCGACGACTCGATCGTGCGCGGCAACACCCAGCGCGCGCTCGTGCGGATGCTCCGGGAGGCGGGCGCCGCCGAGGTCCACATCCGGATCTCGTCCCCGCCCGTGAAGTGGCCGTGCTTCTTCGGCATCGACTTCGCCACCCGCGCCGAGCTCATCGCCAACGGCATGACCATCGAGGAGATCGGCACCTCGCTCGGCGCCGACTCGCTGGCGTACATCTCCATCGACGGCATGATCGAGGCGACCACCATCGCCAAGCCGAACCTCTGCCGTGCCTGCTTCGACGGCGAGTACCCGATGGAGCTCCCGGACCCCGAGCTGCTCGGCAAGCAGCTCCTGGAGACCGAGCTGGCGGCCGGTCCGGCAGCCACGGCCGCGGCCGACGCGATCCGTCGCCCGTAAGCCCCGTCATCAACCCGAAAGATCCCAGGCAATGTCTGAGAGCCCTGTTTCCGGTGCTTCCTACGCGGCTGCCGGTGTCGACATCGAGGCGGGCGACCGCGCCGTAGAGCTGATGAAGGAGTGGGTGAAGAAGACGCAGCGCCCCGAGGTCCTCGGCGGCCTCGGCGGCTTCGCCGGCCTCTTCGACGCCTCCGCCCTCAAGAACTACGAGCGTCCGCTGCTGGCCTCCGCCACGGACGGCGTGGGCACCAAGGTCGACATCGCCCGGCAGCTGGGTGTGTACGACACCATCGGCCACGACCTGGTCGCCATGGTCATGGACGACATCGTGGTGTGCGGTGCCGAACCGCTGTTCATGACCGACTACATCTGCGTCGGCAAGGTCCACCCCGAGCGGGTCGCCGCCATCGTCAAGGGCATCGCCGAGGGCTGTGTGCTGGCCGGCTGCGCCCTGGTGGGCGGCGAGACGGCCGAGCACCCGGGCCTGCTGGGTGCGGACGACTTCGACGTGGCCGGCGCCGGTACGGGCGTCGTGGAGGCCGCCCGGCTGCTCGGCGCGGATCGTATCCGTACGGGTGACGCGGTGATCGCCATGGCGTCCTCCGGGCTTCACTCGAACGGGTACTCCCTGGTCAGGCATGTCCTGCTGAACCAGGCGGGCCTCGCGCTCGACGCCCGCATCGAGGAGCTCGGCCGCACCCTCGGCGAGGAACTCCTGGAGCCGACCAAGATCTACTCGCTGGACTGCCTGGCCCTGATGCGTACGGCGGAGGTCCACGCCTTCAGCCACATCACCGGCGGCGGACTCGCCGCGAACCTGGCCCGGGTGATCCCGGACCACCTGCACGCCATCGTCGACCGCGCCACCTGGACCCCGGGTCCGATCTTCGACCTGGTCGGCCGCACCGGCAGCGTCGAGCGGCTCGAACTGGAGAAGACGCTCAACATGGGCGTCGGCATGATCGCGATCGTCCCGCAGGAATCGGTGGACGTGGCGCTGACCGCACTGGCCGACCGCGGGGTCGAGGCCTGGGTGGCCGGCGAGATCACCGAGCGCGGCGAGCACACCACCGGAGCCGAACTGGTGGGGGACTACGCCTGACGGGCAGCCTCACGGACAGCCCTATGGACAGCCTTGTGGCAGCACGAAACCCGGTCCGGCGTAGGACCCCGGACCGGGTGAAGTGCAGCTGCTGCGAGAACTGCTGAGACCACTGGGAGTGGTACGTCAAGCACCGCGACGATGTTGGGACGTCGGACCGGACTGGTCGTCCTCGTCCTCGTCGTCATCGTCGTCGTTATAGAGATCCGCGTACTGGGCGTACGGGTCGTCTTCGTCCTCGTCGTCGTCCTCGAACGGCTCGCCGTTCGGCGGCTGGCTCGAAGTCGATGCGCCCAGCTCGCTGGCCAGACGTGACAGGTCAGTCCCACCGCTGTTGTACTTCAGCTGGCGGGCGACCTTCGTCTGCTTGGCCTTGGCCCGGCCGCGCCCCATGGCTCGACCCCCTCGGTGACGGGGCTCGACGGCCCCAGAGTCTGACACGCGTTCATGATCCGGAACGGACTCTCCTCGGAGAGACCGGTCCGTAGGGCTTCCACGGTACCTGAGCCCGCGCCCATACGGTACGTCGCCCGCACCACGCGCCTGACTCCATGACCCGCGAGGCGCCCCGTCCCCGCTGGTCAACCACGATTTTAACCACTTCCTGGCGGACGACCCGCCGACGAACGTGAGAGTTCTCTCCAACTGTCCGCCGGCAGGTACCGGAAATCCGTCCGGAAACCCGGCGTCGGGTCAGCGTCCACCCGCCGTTGCCGCTTCGTGCATCCGCTGTTCGGCGATCCGGTCGGCCGCCGCGGCCGGCGGAATCCCGTCGTCCTTCGCACGTGCGAATATGGCCAGCGTGGTGTCGAAGATCTTCGCCGCCTTGGCCTTGCACCGGTCGAAGTCGAACCCGTGCAGCTCGTCGGCGACCTGGATGACCCCGCCGGCGTTCACCACGTAGTCCGGCGCGTAGAGGATCCCGCGGTCGGCGAGGTCCTTCTCGACGCCCGGGTGGGCGAGCTGGTTGTTGGCCGCGCCGCACACCACCTGTGCGGTCAGCACCGGCACGGACGCGTCGCTCAGGGCGCCGCCGAGCGCGCAGGGGGCGTAGATGTCGAGGCCCTCGACGCGGATCAGCGCGTCGGTGTCGGCGGCCACTCGTACGGAGGGGTGCTTGTCGGCGATGCGCCGGACGGCTTCCTGCCGTACGTCGGTGATCACGACCTCGGCGCCCTCGTCCAGGAGGTGCTCCACCAGGTGGTGGCCGACCTTGCCGACGCCCGCGATGCCGACGCTGCGGCCGCGCAGCGAGGGGTCGCCCCACAGGTGCTGGGCGCTGGCCCGCATGCCCTGGTAGACGCCGTAGGCGGTGAGCACGGAGGAGTCGCCGGCGCCGCCGTTCTCGGGGGAGCGGCCGGTGGTCCAGCGGCACTCGCGGGCCACCACGTCCATGTCGGCGACATACGTGCCGACGTCGCAGGCGGTGACGTACCGGCCGCCGAGCGAGGCCACGAACCGCCCGTAGGCGAGCAGCAGCTCCTCGGTCTTGTCGCGGTCCGGGTCCCCGATGATCACGGCCTTGCCGCCGCCGTGGTCGAGCCCGGCCATGGCGTTCTTGTACGACATCCCGCGCGCGAGGTTGAGGGCGTCGGCGACGGCCTCCTCGTCGTTGGCGTACGGGTAGAAGCGGGTGCCGCCGAGGGCGGGGCCCAGCGCGGTGGAGTGGATGGCGATGACGGCCTTGAGGCCGCTCTTGCGGTCCTGACAGAGCACGACCTGCTCGTGACCGCCCTGGTCCGAGTGGAACAGGGTGTGCAGGACGCCGGTGGAAACGTCGGTCACTGTGGTGACTCCCGGTTGTGTCGCGTGTGTCGCGGCGGGTGGAAGCTGGGGCTCCCGTAAGGGTGGCGGGGGCCTGGCATGAGCGTAGAGCCATTGCCCGCACACCATCCGCGCAGTGTTCAGGATCACTCTCTCGTGCCGTGTGCGCACGTATGAGCGTGGGACGATTTGCTGTGGTTTCCGCGGCCGGCCCCGGCCGGCTCTGTCATGGCTCCGCCGTGGGTTCCGCTGGTTTCGAGCCCGGTCCGATGGGGAGGGAGCAGGCGTGCCCAAGGTGTCCTCGGTGGTCGTCCCCTATGCGACGTACCTGCGCGTGTACGAGCCGCTGGCCGCCTTCCCGGACCGGGAGCGCGACCACTGGACGCGCTACGCCCGCCGCCCGGAGCGCCCCTCGTACCAGGACGAACTCCGCCGTTCCCTGGCCGACTTGCTGCCCACCCCGCCGGTCGCGGTGCCGGTGCAGGAGAGCGGCGACGCCTTCGTCCTGGAGGTCGACGGCGTCGTCTGCGTCTGCCCGTGGCGGACCCGGCTGCGCGGCTGGCAGGCCCTGCAGGAGCTCTCCGACGAACTGCCGAAGCCGGTCCTGGACGCGATGCTCCCGCCGGTCGTGCGCCGGCAGGCCACGATGGACTACGAGCGCTGGCTGGTCCGCAACCCCGACTCCCGGCCCTGGATCCGCACCGCGACCTGGCAGGTGCCGCTGAACTGGTTCGTGCTGGTCTCCGACGAGGAGCGCCGGTACGAGAAGGGCACCGGCGAGATCCCGCCGATGCTGCGCTACCGCACGCCGATGGTGCAGGCCCGGCGCCGGGTGGCCCGGGCGCTGCGCACGCTCAAGGACACCGTGGAGGAAGGGCCGCTGATCGACGGCCTGGTGGACGTCGGCCGCTGGCTGGAGGAGTTCCACCCGCGCTCGCTGGTCGAGCTGGACTACGGCGGTCTGGTGCACGCCCTGCCGGCCGGGGATCTCGAGGACGACCATTCCGCGGCCGACGTGGCGGCCGGCATCGAGGCGCTGCGCCAGGGCGACGGGGCCGCGGCCGGGGAGGCCTACGGGCGGCTGGTGGAGCGGTGGCGGACGGTACGGGACCGCCGGTCGGCGAACTGAGTGCCGGTCTGAGTGCGGGTCTGAGTGCGGGTCTGCGTGCAGGTCTGAGCACTGATGCCCACTGATCCGTACTGAGTGACGGGGTGTCTGATGCTGTTTACAGCCGGATGACACCTGCGTGACGTGTGTGCGGTGAGTGATGTACGTCACGGCCCAGAAGGCATGAAACAACGTACGTTGACGGCACTTCAGTGAACGCACTGGACGTTGGATCTCGATCCGGGCTTTTGCGTCAAGGGTGACGGATAGCACTTACACGGCTCTTGCGCCTCTTGCCACTCCTCGTGCCAAAATAGGACAAGGAGTCCGGGGAGGGCTCCATCCGTCCAAGTGTGGTGCACTGTGGGCGGATTCTCAGCATTACGTGCTTTGGGGGGTCTGGTGACTCCTGATCGTCCTGTGACTGATCGTCACAGAGGCGTGACTGTCCGCTATGGCATGGTCCATCGGCTTCCGCGGCTGATGCCTACCTGGGAGGGCAATTCCATCGGTTTGGCCGACGCGGCTGGACAGATGGTGTAGTTGTAGTGCCGAGGACAAGCCGTTCGTCCTATAACCGACTCGACTCGCGTCCGCCATTTCGGGCAACGCGGGTCAAGGTGCAGAATTTAGAGGAAAGAACCGAGAAGGTTCGGTTCTCCCGAGGAGGCCGCTCATGACCGCTCGCACCCCTGATGCCGAGCCGCTGCTGACCCCGGCTGAGGTCGCCACGATGTTCCGCGTCGACCCCAAGACGGTCACGCGGTGGGCGAAGGCCGGCAAGCTCACGTCGATCCGCACGCTCGGCGGACACCGCCGCTACCGCGAGGCTGAGGTACGCGCCCTGCTGGCGGGCATCCCCCAGCAGCGCAGCGAAGCCTGATCCAACTGAATAGCGGGCAAACCGACCGGTCCCCCAACTGGCCGAGACGCCCGAAACCCTAGCTCCAAGCGACGCGGGACCTGCCCCAACAGGGCCCACGCCCAGGCCGACAAGAACTTCTCAGGCAAGCGACACAGGGTGCGTCGTAGATCGCGCTGGACTCCGCCGGGTCCAGCGCGATCTTTTTTGTGCGTCCATGGGGTCCTGTGGGGCCTTGGCCCACCGTAACCAGCGGCTCTGTGAGCGGCCTTGTCGGAGTCTGGGCGGCGCTGTCGGATCTGCTGTGCAGGCACCCGGGGGGCGTCACGGGCGGGTCCGCAGGGTGGTGCAATTGCACATATTAAATTGACCAGTTGTAGGAAGGGGGTAAGTGCAGTCGTTTCGGAAACTCATGCAGTGACACCCGTCACATACCGCACGGGTTGTTTGTACTGTCCCGGGTGCGATAGAGGAGCCGCGCGCTCCATCGGCCCTTGGGGGAACGGCCGTTGGGCGTACCGTCACGCGCCGACGGGACCCTGGTCCTCCATGGCGTCCTCGGGGACCTCCGCGGTGTGCGGAGCGGAGTCCATGGCCAGCCGCAGCAGCCGGTGGCAGACCGGACAGTGACGGGTCAGATGCCGGTACGACGAGGCGGCCGCCAGGTGGGCCCTCAGCAGCGCCCGCGTCTCGTGCCGCACCGAAGCCGCCATACGCCACCTCCAGAAGGGGGCCGAGGGGAAGCGAGCCCTGTCTTCTGGGTACCGAGCGAATGTGACGCCGTCAATGGCACGGACTCTTTCCCGGCCGCCGTCTTCTGGCCGCCCTCGCCTTCCTTCCGCCACGACGGTGCTCAGCCGCCACGGTGGTCGTCGGCGGTGCCGAACCGGCCGCGACCGAGGAGAGGGGCGCCGAGCACGGGAAAGGCCCGCGTCCCTTGACGGGGTGCGGGCCTCAACGCCTGAGGCCCGCATCCCTTGGGGGATACGGGCCTCGGCGACTGGGCGGTCCTGACGGGATTTGCTGAATCCGATCGCGGTTGCGCCGCGGGCGCGGCCTCCACCTTGGCAGGGTGGCGAGGGGGATCGGCGCAGGGCGGCAACGCCTGAGGCCCACCTCCCTCAACGGAAAGCGGGCCTCGGTTTCGTGCGGTCCTGACGGGATTTGAACCCGCGGCCTCCACCTTGACAGGGTGGCGAGCACTCCAAACTGCTCCACAGGACCAGGTTTCGCGGCACTTTGTCTTGCGTTGTGCTGCGAGAAGGACTGTACAGGAGGGGGCGGGCCCTGGTCGAACTCACTTGGCGTGCCCGGTCGGTTACGGAGCCGCTGTGTCGATCGCCTTCACGATCCGCTTGTCGGAGATCGGGTACGCGGTCCCCAGCGCATGCGCGAAGTAGCTGACCCGCAGCTCCTCCAGCATCCAGCGGATGTCCAGGACCTGCTGCGGCACCGGCCGGCCCTTCGGGAGCTGCTCCAGGAGCCAGGCGTACTCGTCCTGCATCTCGTGGACCTTCTCCATGCGGGTGGTGTCCCGCTGGACGTTCGTCGGCATCTGCTGGAGGCGGCGGTCGGCGGCGACCAGGTAGCGCATGAGGTCGGGCAGCCGGCGTATACCGGCCCACGTCACGAAGCCCGGCTTCACGAGCGCGTCCAACTGCTTGCGGACGTCGGTCAGGTTCGCCAGCAGCGCGGGGCTCCGTACGCCCTTCAGACGGCGCTCACAGGCCTGCCAGGCGGCAAGCACCTGCTGCACCTGCCCGACCGTCCGGACCGTCGTGTCGACGATCTCGGCACGCACCTTGTCGTACAGCTTCCGGTACGACTCCTCGTCCCAGACCGGCCCCCCGAAGTCGGCGATCAGCTTGTCCGCCGCCGCCATCGCGCAGTCGTCGAACAGGGCCTGGATCGTGCCGTGCGGGTTCGCCGACAGCGCGAGCTTCTGGGCGTTCGTCAGCTTCTCCGACGCGAACTTCGCCGGGTTCACCGGGATGTTGCGGAGGATGAGCCGCCGCGTGCCCTTCCACATCGCCTCGGTCTGCTCCTCCTCGGTGTCGAAGAGGCGGACCGAGACGGTGTCGCCGTCGTCGACCAGGGCCGGGTAGGCCTTCACCGGCTGGCCCGCCCGGCGCGTCTCGAAGACGCGGGTGAGGGTGCCGATCGTCCAGTCCGTGAGGCCCTTGCGTTCCAGGGACTCGCCGCCCTGGCGCTCCGCGGTGGCCGCGGCGGCCTGGGAGAGGGCCTGGCGCGCCTTCGGCTTCAGCCGGAGCTTCAGCGCCTCCAGGTCCTTGTCCTCGGCCAGCTTCCGGCGCCGTTCGTCGACGATCCGGAAGGTGATCTTCAGGTGGTCGGGGACCCTCGCCCAGTCGAAGTCCTCGGCCTCGAAGGGCACGCCGACCATGCGCTTGAGCTCACGCGCCATGGTCACCGGGAGGGGTTCCTGAAGGGGGACCGCGGTGTCCAGGAAGCGCTTCGCGAAGTTCGGCGCCGGCACGTAGTTGCGGCGGATGGGCTTCGGGAGGGTACGGATCAGCTCCGTGACCACCTCTTCCCGCAGGCCCGGGATCTGCCAGTCGAAGCCCTCGTCCTTGACCTGGTTGAGGACCTGGAGCGGGATGTGGACGGTCACGCCGTCGGCGTCCGCGCCCGGCTCGAACTGGTAGGTGACACGGAACTTCAGCTGCCCCTGCCGCCAGGAGTCCGGGTAGTCGGCCTTGGTGACCGCCTCCGCCGACTCCCGGATCAGCATCTCCCGCTCGAAGTCGAGGAACTCCGGCTGCTCGTGCCGCTTGTGCTTCCACCAGGAGTCGAAGTGGGCGCCGGAGACGACGTGTTCGGGCACCCGCTGGTCGTAGAAGTCGAAGAGCGTGTCGTCGTCGACGACGATGTCCCGGCGCCGCGCCCGGTGCTCCAGCTCCTCGACCTCGCTGAGGAGCCTGCGGTTGTCGGCGAAGAACTTGTGGTGGGTCCGCCAGTCGCCCTCGACCAGTGCGTTGCGAATGAAAAGCTCGCGGCTGGTCTCCGGATCGATCCGGCCGTAGTTCACCTTCCGGTCGGCGACGATCGGCACGCCGTACAGCGTGACCTTCTCGAAGGCCATGACGGCCGCCTGGTCCTTCTCCCAGTGCGGTTCGCTGTACGTCCGCTTGAGGAGGTGCTCGGCGAGCGGCTCGACCCACTCCGGCTCGATCTTCGCGTTGACCCGGGCCCAGAGCCGCGAGGTCTCCACCAGCTCCGCCGACATAACGAACCGGGGAGTCTTTTTGAACAGCGCGGAGCCCGGGAAGAGCGCGAACTTGGCGCTCCGTGCGCCCAGGTACTCGTTCTTCGCGCCGTCCTTCACGTCCTTCATGCCGATGTGGGACAGCAGGCCGGCGAGGAGCGAGACGTGCACGCGGTCGCCGGGGGCGTCGTCCTCGCTGAGGTGGATGCCCATCTGCTTGGCGACCGTGCGCAGCTGCATGTAGATGTCCTGCCACTCACGGATGCGCAGGAAGTTCAGGAACTCCTGCTTGCACATCCGCCGGAAGGAACTGGAGCCGCGCTCCTTCTGCTGCTCCCTGACGTACTTCCACAGGTTGAGGAAGGCGAGGAAGTCGCTGGTCTCGTCGCGGAAGCGGGCGTGCTGCTGGTCGGCCTGGGTCTGCTTCTCGGCCGGGCGTTCGCGCGGGTCCTGGATGGAGAGCGCGGCGGCGATGACCATGACCTCGCGGACACAGCCGTTCTTGTCGGCCTCCAGGACCATGCGGGCCAGACGCGGGTCGACGGGCAGCTGGGCGAGCTTGCGGCCGGTGTCGGTGAGCCGCTTGCGCGGGTCCTTCTCGGCCGGGTCGATCGCGCCCAGCTCCTGGAGCAGCTGCACGCCGTCCCGGATGTTGCGGTGGTCCGGCGGGTCGATGAAGGGGAACCTCTCGATGTCGCCGAGGCCGGCCGCGGTCATCTGGAGAATGACGGAGGCGAGGTTGGTCCGGAGGATCTCGGGGTCCGTGAACTCCGGGCGGGAGACGAAGTCGTCCTCGTCGTACAGCCGGATGCAGATGCCGTCGGACGTACGGCCGCAGCGGCCCTTGCGCTGGTTGGCGCTGGCCTGCGAGATCGCCTCGATGGGCAGCCGCTGCACCTTGGTGCGGTGGCTGTAGCGGGAGATACGCGCGAAGCCGGGGTCGATGACGTACTTGATGCCGGGAACGGTCAGCGACGTCTCGGCGACGTTGGTCGCCAGAACGATCCTGCGGCCGGTGTGCTGCTGGAAGACCCGGTGCTGCTCGGCGTGCGAGAGCCGGGCATAGAGGGGCAGGACCTCCGTGAAGCGGTACTTCCGCTTCTCCAGCGCGTCTGCCGTGTCCCGGATCTCCCGCTCGCCCGAGAGGAAGACGAGGATGTCCCCCTGCCCCTCGGCCTGGAGCTCCTCGACCGCGTCGCAGATGGCGGTGATCTGGTCCCGGTCGGCGTCTTCGGCGTCCTCTTCGAGAAGCGGCCGGTAGCGCACCTCCACGGGGTACGTCCGGCCGCTCACCTCCACGATCGGGGCGTCGCCGAAGTGCCGGGAGAACCGCTCGGGGTCGATGGTGGCCGAGGTGATGACGACCTTGAGATCGGGTCGCCGGGGCAGCAGCTGGGCCAGATATCCGAGCAGGAAGTCGATGTTGAGGGACCGCTCGTGGGCCTCGTCGATGATGATCGTGTCGTAGGCGCGCAGCTCGCGGTCGGTCTGGATCTCGGCGAGCAGGATGCCGTCCGTCATCAGCTTGATGAAGGTGGCGTCGGGGTTCACCTGGTCGGTGAAGCGGACCTTCCAGCCGACGGACTCCCCGAGCGGCGTCCGCAGCTCCTCCGCCACCCGCTCGGCGACGGTACGGGCGGCGATCCGGCGGGGCTGGGTGTGCCCGATCATGCCGCGCACACCCCGCCCGAGCTCCAGACAGATCTTGGGGATCTGGGTGGTCTTCCCGGAGCCGGTCTCACCGGCCACGATCACGACCTGGTGATCGCGTATCGCCTCCGCGATCGCGTCCTTCTTCTGACTGACGGGCAGCTGCTCGGGGTACGACACGGCGGGCACGACGGCGCGCCGGCCGGCCATCCGTTCCTCGGCCCTGGCCACCTCGGCCTCGATCTCGGCGAGGACGGCGGCCCGGGCCTCCGGTTTACGGATCTTGCGCGCACCTTCCAGCCTGCGCCCGAGCCGGTGCGCGTCGCGCAGTGAGAGCTCGGTCAGGCGAGGGGCGAGGGGGCCGAGGGCGGGGGCAGGGTGCGTAGACATACGCGGTCCAGGATCTCACCTTGGGGAAATTCATGGCGAACGCTTTTGCCTCCGGCGGTTCGGCCGGGGGCTGGGGGCGGACGCAGTACTTCGGGTGCGGGTGCGTGGGGGGCTGGCCGCGCAGTTCCCCGCGCCCCTTCAGGGGCGCTTCCCGGCCGTGTCCCTACGGGGTTCGCTGGGTGGGAGTGGTGGGGGTTTGGGCGGGGGGTGCGGCGGAGGCTGCTGCCATGGACTTCGCCGTGTTGGACACGGCCTTGATCCCCAGGTACGCCGTGGTCATGCTGCTCACCGCTGTGAAGGCGGCGGTGAGGACGCCGATGATCACGGACTCGTTGCCGTTGAGCCGCCAGACGCCGAAGACCGCGACCGAGGCGATCGCGAGGTTGCTGACGACGACGGCGAGGAGGCCGTATCGCGCACGGTCCTTCTCCAGCTGTATGTCCTGATCCCGGTTCATCTTCCCCACCCTGGTGACGTGTCGACCCGCCAGAACCTAGCGTCGGCGGGCCGCACGGCCAAGGAGATACGGGAGTGTCCGCGGACCGCCCGCCTGTTGTTTCCCCTCCGGTCAGCCGGCCGGGAAGACGTCGTAGTCGCCCAGCAGGTCTGCGTACACGTGTTCTTGCCCAAAACGGAGCCGCTTGGCCGGCCACTGTCAGACTGCACGGATGAACGAGACGGTCTTTCGGTATACGCGCAGGCAGCGCTTGGCGATGTGGGCGTTCGCGTTGGGGATGGCGGTCTGGGCCGGGGCGGTGAGCGTGCGTGCCGCCAGGTACCTGGCCGACGGCCAGACCGGTTCTGCCGTGGGACTGTGGCTCGTGTTGGGGCTGATACCGACCGTGCTGTTCGTGCCACTGGCGGGGATGCCGACGGGCTGGACACGCATCGACGCGGAGGGCTTGCGCACCCGCGGGATGACCGGGCGCCGACGCGTGGCCTGGAGAGACATCGAGAGTATCCACGCGCTCTCGGGGCGTGGGCGCAACGGGAGCATCACCCAGATCGGAGTCACCCGGACCGACGGCACGTCGTTCCTGCTGCCCATCCCCTTCTCCTCGGGGACGATCGCCGGGGATCCCGATTTCTACGAAAAGCTGGAGCTGATGTGCCGGGAATGGAAGAAGCACGGCGGGGTGGGTGAGGTATGAGGGGCGAGGTATGAGAACAGCCCCTCCGGAATCCCGGAGGGGCTGTCTGTTGTGGCTGGGGCCGGGGTCGAACCGGCGACCTATCGCTTTTCAGGCGATCGCTCGTACCAACTGAGCTACCCAGCCACGAGGTTTCACGTGAAACCTCAGCGGTCCTGACGGGATTTGAACCCGCGGCCTCCACCTTGACAGGGTGGCGAGCACTCCAAACTGCTCCACAGGACCAAGCTGTGTGTGCAACAGTGTCGCACACGATCTTGCGTGCCCCCAACGGGATTCGAACCCGTGCTACCGCCTTGAAAGGGCGGCGTCCTAGGCCGCTAGACGATGAGGGCTATCGGCCCGCCTGGGCGCTTCGTCAGCGCGTCGGGGACGTGAGAAGCATATGGGATCGCGGGGAGTATCGCCAAAACGGTTTACGACCCCGAGGGCGACGGGGTTCCGGGTGTGCCCCCTGAGGGTGATGGGCTGTCTGCGGGGGAGGCGGTGGCGCCTGGTTGCCCGCGGCGGAGCCGCTGATCGAATACGTCCGCCGGGAGGTGGCGGCTGACCTCGGCCGTCGTCTCGCCCAGACCGCCCAGTCTGATCTCGTCCCAGGCCTGGAGCCGGCGGCTGTCCCGGTCGAAGTAGAGGATCGAGGCCTCGATCGGGTCCGGGTACTTGCCCTCGACCGCCCGGAGCCCGCTGCCGCCTGTGGAACCCTCCACGCGCAGCCGGGTGCCGTGCGAGAGGATCTCCGTCTGCTCGTGGTGGAGATGGCCGGCCAGGACCAGGGGCACCTCGCCGTCCGTCATCCGGGCCGCCGTCGGCTCGTGGACGATCGCGACATCCACCGGGGTGTCGGCCGCCCGCTGCTCCCGCAGAGCCGTGGCCAGGCGGTCCCCGGCCAGCTCCTCGGCCGCGTCGCCGCCGGGGGCGGTCGAGCGGTCGGGGGTGAACTGGGGGTCGCCGATCCCGGCGAAGCGCAGCCCGGCGATCGTCTCGGCGCGGCCGTCGTCCAGGACGTGCACGTTCTTCATGCGGGAGAGGTAGCGCTGGGTGGTGAGGGAGTCGTGGTTGCCCCGGACCCAGACGTACGGCACGCCCAGGTCGGCGATGGGGTCCAGGAAGCCGTTCTCGGCCGCCGTGCCGTGGTCCATGGTGTCGCCGGAGTCGACGATCACGTTCACCTTGTACTGCTCCACCAGCGAGGCGATGATCTTCCAGCTCGCCGGGTTCAGGTGGATGTCGGAGACGTGCAGGACGCGCAGGGTGGCCGGGTCCGGGGAGTAGGCGGGGAGCGTGGACGTGACGTCGTACAGCTTCGTCACGTTCGTCACCAGACGGGCCAGTTCCTTCTGGTAGACATCGAATTCGGTGACGATGCTGCGCGCGTTGCCGACCAGCGCCGGGGCGGAGGAGAGCAGGCCTGAGAACCTCGGTTCCAGGACCGACTCGGGATTCCAGGTGGCGTACGCGGTCGCGCCGGAGGAGGCGAGCAGGGCGAGGGCGAGGCCGCCGGCGGCCAGGGCGCGGCGCGGGCGTCGGTAGACCGCCAGGCCCAGGGCGGTGGCGCCGGTGACGACGGCCACGCAGGAGCGTACGGCCAGGTCGAGGGTGCCGTGCTCGACGTCGTGGGCGACCTCGTCCTGGAGTCCGGAGAGGCGCTCGGGGTGGTCGACCAGCGCCTGGGAGCGGACCGGGTCGAGCTGGTCGACGTTGACGTCGAGGCGGACTGGGCCGGTGTGGGTGTCCAGGTAGAGGGCGCCCAGCGGGGAGACGTTGATCTTCGTGCCGCCGGTGAGGGACGGGCGCAGCGTCATCGTCGTGTCCATCGGGCCCACCTGGGCGCGGACGTTCCCGACGATCAGCAGGCCGAGCCAGGCGCCGACGAGCACGACGGCGGCGAGACCGAGGGCGCGGCTCCAGGCGGGCGGCCGGTGCGCCTCGGGGGCGAGCTCCAGGACGGGCAGGCGGGGTCGGGTCCGGGGCCGGACCCGGGCATGGGTTCGGGCTTGGGAGTGGGCTCGGGTTCGGGTGCGGACGCGGGCCATTGGTGCCGTATGCCCAGGATTGCGGGCTCATATGCGGCGGTTCGCGATGTGTGAGGGGTTCGGGGGCCGGGGGCCGGGGGCCGGCTCAGCCCCAGCCCAGTTCGTGGAGCCGGGTGTCCCCGATGCCGAAATGGTGCGCCACCTCGTGGACGACGGTCACGGCGACTTCGTGGACCACTTCCTCCGGCGTCTCGCAGTGACGCAGGGTCGGTCCCATGTAGATCGTGATCCGGTCGGGGAGGACCCCGGCGTACCACTCCCCGCGCTCGGTGAGCGGCGTCCCCTCGTACAGGCCCAGTAGATCCGGGTCGTCGGCGGGCGGCTCGTCCTCCACGAACACGGCCACGTTGTCCATGACCCGCGTCAGCTCCGGCGGGATCCGGTCCAGGGCCTCGCTCACCAGTTCTTCGAACCCGTCGCGTGTCATCTCCAGCACAGGGCCATTGTCGGGGACGAACGCGTGGAGCGGAGGCATCCGGCCCCGGCCGCGAGCTCCCGTCGTTCCCGTCCGACCCCGTTCCACCCCTATTGCACGCCTGTGACAGCGCACGCACAGCTCTGTCATTCCCCGCGGGAAGACTTCTGTCATCGCGAAGGGGCGGCACGGGCCGAGGTGACCGGATCAGCTCCGGAGGGCAGGCAACTCCCGCGATGACCACTTGTCGCAGTGTCATTCATCCTGGGGGGAACCCGATGTCCGCACGTTACCGTCGTCGCACCGCAGCCGGTGTCGCCACCGGTGTCGCCGCGCTGCTGGCCGTGGCCGGCGTGTCCGCCACCGCGACGGCCGCTTCCGCCACCAAGGCGGTGAGCGTGCCCCGGGGGCTGACCATCAGCGACGGCACGCGGCACGTTCTCGTCGGCGGCAGGTCGATCGACTTCGGTACCGTCGTGCGCGACCTGGCCTGGAACCCGAGCGGCAGCAAGGCCGCGTTCGTCGACGGCCACGGCAACCTCGTCGTCTCCGACCCCGACGGCAGCCACCGGGTCACCGTCGCCGCCAACCCGGGCAACCAGACCTGGTCCCACCCGACCTGGCAGGTCGCCGCGGCCGACAGGACGAACGGCATCCCCGCGAAGAACAACATCATCTTCGCCGCCAAGATCCACGGCAGCACCGTGCTGGAGCGCGTCAAGGCCACCAGCAACCACGGCAAGCCGGCCAAGATCAGCCTGTACAGCGACGACCCGGAGGCGGGCGCGCTCCCGCAGACGAACAACGCCTGGCCGAACGCCGGCGGGGCCTACGGCACGGCCGTCTACGACAACACCCACACCGGTGAGGTCTACATCCGCGACGACTACCTGCGTCAGCAGGGCGGTGCGCTGGCCAAGGGGTCCGAGCCCGCGCTCTCCCCCGACGCGGAGGAGGTCGTCTTCGTCCGCTCGGTCGGCGGCCACGACCACCTCTTCGTCGACGACCTGACCGCCGGCACCAACGCCGTCAAGGACATCACCCCGCACGCCACCACCGACTACACCGAGCCCACCTGGTCGCCCAACGGCAAGACCATCGCCTTCCGGACCCCGGCCGGTACCTACACCGTCACCAAGACCGCCCACGGGTTCGGCACGCCGGTCAAGGTCTCCGCGCACAAGGGGCTGCCCGCCTATCGCGGCTGACCGCCGCCCGACCGGCCGTCGGAGCGGGCGAGTTCGGCCCGTAGCGCCGCCAGGTGCTGGTCGGCCGTGTCGTGCGGCAGGAACTCGACCACGTCGAGGAAACGGAACAGGACCTGGGACTTGGTGACGGCGAACTCGTAGTCGGCGAACCCCACCACGGCACCCAGCTGCCCTCGCACAGCACCCCGGACGACATGCGCGGTCATGTCGTCCGGGGTTTCCGCGCTCGTGCCCCGCCGGGCGTTGGGGCGGGCCAGATACGGGCAGACCATCGAGGCGTAGAGCATGCACGCGCGGTGCCCGGGAGCCTCCAGGGTCGGCGCCAGGTTGCGGTACGGCCGCCCGGCGGTCAGCGCGTCGCGGATCGCGGAACTCTCCGCGGCGCCGACCACCCGCCACACCGGGCCCTTCGGTATCAGGGTGTTGCAGACGGAACACAGTCTGTTGCGGGCGCACTCCGCGCTGCGCCCGTAGTCGGTGAGTGCGAACTGGGGGGCGTCGTCCTCCCACGGCGTGATGGCGGGCACGGGGTAGCCGCGGCTGTCGCGAGGTCTGGCCTCGATGCTCGCCGGCATGGGAACGGAGTCGAATCGCACACCCCATGGTGAACCACCCGCCCGCGCCCCCGCGACGGTTGGGGGCGGAGGTCCGGCGTTTGTCGTACGGATCGCCGGTACCTCCGGTCCGGGGGCGTGTCCTCTTGTGGGCGGCGGGAGTTGGGCAGGTTGACTTCTTTCTCCGCCCCCGGAGGTGGCCGCCGTGCGCCCTTTGTACGTACCCGTCCGTCTGGCCGTCACGGTGATGGCGGTCGCGGCCGCCGCCGGCTGTGTGAACGTGGGCGACGACGCGGGGAAGGCCAAGCCGTCGCACTCCGCGGGGCACCGGGGCGGTGACGTGGCCGAGGGAAGCTCCGGGGTGTCCGGCGACGGCGGTGCGGGGTACGGCGGTGCGGTGGCCGACGGGAGGCGCGGGCACGGGGAGAAGGCGAAGCCGGGAGAGTCCGCGTCGGCGTCCGCGAAACCGACGAAGGGGGCCAGCGCGGCCTCCGCGGTGCCGACGAAGCCGGGGAAGACCGTGGCGCCGGGGGTGCCGGCCGGGCCGACGGGGGCTCCGACGACGCCCGCGCCGCCGGCGGCCTCGCCCACCCCGCCGCCGGCTTCACCCACCCCGCCGCCCCCGGCGACGGATCCTCCGTCGGCCGAGCCGTCCTCGTCGGCGCACGAGGACACGGGGACCCAGCTGGTCCAACGCGAGCCGGCACCGGAGGCGGGGACGCCGGCGTAGGGGGTTGCGGTCGTCTTGGCGCCGCCGGGATACGCCGAGGGGGCTGAGCGCCGTCGCGGCGGGAAGAACTCGCGGGCGTCGGATGAATCCCGGGTGGCGGCAGAGGGCGGTCTTGGGTGGCGGCAGGGGGTTGCGGTCGTCTCGGCGCCGCCGGGATGCGCCGAGGGGGCTGAGTGCCGTCGCGGCGGGAAGAACTCGCGGGCGTCGGGTGAATCGCGGGTGGTGAGAGAAGGCTCTCTCGGGTGGTGGAAGAAGATGGGTGGGGCGAGTGTTGGGGAGTCTGTAAGGCTGCGCGTCCGGTCCGGTGAGCTGTGTGTCGACGGGTTGGCGTGAGCGTCTCTGGGGTTGTGGTGAACCCGCTGTGAGCTGCGAGGTTGTAGCTCGGTTTGC
This sequence comes from Streptomyces sp. GbtcB6, assembly GCF_019091475.1. NCBI lineage: Bacteria > Bacillati > Actinomycetota > Actinomycetes > Kitasatosporales > Streptomycetaceae > Streptomyces > Streptomyces sp. GbtcB6. Next base: position 456,105 of record NZ_JAGXJL010000004.1, read on the forward strand.
CTTCGGGGGTGTTGGGTGCGTATGGTGGTAGATCGTTTGATCCCATTTGCCCGGCGCCACTGCAGAGCGCGCCGTGTGGCGCGTACTCTCCCTTGCCGTGGCGGACCGCATTGAGGCGGTCGTGAGCGAATCACGGAGTTGACGGGCGCGTGCCGAAGAGACTCCGGAAGGTTTCGCATTCGCATGTCCGTGTCCAGTAATGATCAGATCGTCGTGCCCGAGAACATCCAGGACGACGAACTGGTGACCCAGGTCTCCGAGGAGACCGCTGACACCACCGACACCACCCCCCAGACCACCTTCGCCGACCTCGGTCTCCCCGAGGGCGTCGTGCGCAAGCTCGCGCAGAACGGCGTGACGACCCCCTTCCCGATCCAGGCCGCGACCATCCCGGACGCCCTGCTCGGCAAGGACATCCTCGGCCGCGGCCGCACCGGCTCCGGCAAGACCCTCTCCTTCGGTCTGCCCGCCCTGGCCACCCTGGCCGGCGGCCGCACCGAGAAGAAGCGGCCGCGTGCCGTCATCCTCACCCCGACCCGCGAGCTGGCGATGCAGGTCGCCGACGCGCTCCAGCCCTACGGCGACGTCCTCGGCCTGAAGATGAAGGTCGTCTGCGGCGGTACGTCCATGGGCAACCAGATCTACGCCCTGGAGCGCGGCGTCGACATCCTCGTCGCCACCCCGGGCCGCCTGCGCGACATCATCAACCGCGGCGCCTGCTCCCTCGAGGACGTGCAGATCACCGTCCTCGACGAGGCCGACCAGATGTCCGACCTGGGCTTCCTGCCCGAGGTCACCGAGCTGCTCGACCAGGTCCCGGCCGGCGGCCAGCGCATGCTCTTCTCCGCCACCATGGAGAACGAGATCCAGACCCTCGTCGAGCGCTACCTGAACAACCCCGTCTCCCACGAGGTGGACGCGGCCCAGGGCGCGGTCACGACGATGTCCCACCACATCCTCATCGTGAAGCCCAAGGACAAGGCACCGGTCACCGCCGCGATCGCCTCCCGCAAGGGCCGCACGATCATCTTCGTCCGCACCCAGCTGGGCGCCGACCGTGTCGCCGAGCAGCTGCGCGACTCCGGCGTGAAGGCCGACGCGCTGCACGGCGGCATGACCCAGGGCGCCCGGACCCGCACCCTCGCCGACTTCAAGGACGGGTACGTCAACGTCCTGGTCGCGACGGACGTCGCCGCCCGCGGTATCCACGTCGACGGCATCGACCTGGTGCTGAACGTCGACCCCGCCGGCGACCACAAGGACTACCTGCACCGCGCCGGCCGTACCGCTCGCGCGGGCCGTACCGGCACGGTCGTCTCGCTCTCCCTCCCGCACCAGCGCCGGCAGATCTTCCGGCTGATGGAGGACGCGGGCGTCGACGCCGGCCGTCACATCATCAACTCCGGCACGGCCTTCGAGCCGGAGGTCGCCGACATCACCGGCGCCCGTTCCATGACCGAGGTGCAGGCCGAGTCCGCGGGCAACGCGGCGCAGCAGGCCGAGCGCGAGGTCACCCAGCTCACCAAGGAGCTGGAGCGGGCCCAGCGCCGGGCCGCCGAGCTGCGCGAGGAGGCCGACCGCCTGGTCGCCCGGGTCGCCCGCGAGCGCGGCGAGGACCCGGAGGCGGCGGTGGCCGAGGCCGCCGCCGTGGCCGAGGCCGAGGCCGTGGTGGCGGAGCAGCCGGCCGCCGAGGCGCCGGCCCGTCAGGAGTCCTCCTCGTACGAGCGTCCGCGTCAGCAGCGTGACGAGCGGGGCAACTACGAGCGCCGGGACCGTCGTGACGAGCGTCCGTCGGGCGGCTTCCGTCGCGACGACCGCCGTGACGACCGCGGTGCCCGTTCCTTCGACCGTCGTGACGAGCGTCCGTCGGGTGGCTTCCGCCGCGACGACCGCCGGGACGGCGGCGACCGTGGCGGTTTCCGCCGCGACGACCGTCCGTCCGGTGGCTTCCGCCGGGACGACCGCCGTGACGACCGCGGTGCCCGTTCCTTCGACCGTCGTGACGAGCGTCCGTCCGGTGGCTTCCGCCGCGACGACCGCCGGGACGAGCGTCGTGACGACCGCGGCGGTTTCCGCCGGGACGAGCGCCAGCCGTTCGACCGGGACCGTGACGACCGTGGCGGCCGTTCCTTCGACCGTCGTGACGAGCGTCCGTCCGGCGGCTTCCGCCGCGACGACCGTCCGTCCGGCCACCGTGGCAGCGACCGCCCGTTCAACCGCGACCGCCGCGACGACCGCCCGGGCTTCCGCAGCGGTGGCCACAGCGGCCACGACCGCCCGCTCGGCCGTCGTGACGACCACCGCGGCTCGTCCTCCGGCTCCACCGGCTCCTTCGGCCGCCGCGACGACAAGCCGCGCTGGAAGCGCAACGGCTGACACCGAGTGAGGTGACGAAGGGCCCGTACGACGACCTGTCGTACGGGCCCTTCCGCGTTCCGGACCGGGACGGTACCGACAGACCCCGCCAACTACCCCCTGTTCACGGTCAATTCACTGTTGATGCCTGTGTGCTGGTTGTTAACATCCTTTGACTTTTGACTTCCTGGGGGGTTCCTTGAGCCGGCATGCCCGGATCGCACTCACTCTCGTCGGACTGGCCGCCCTCGGCGCCGGTTCGCTGACCACCGCGGGCACGGCCGCCGCGGACACCACCCCGACGCCGATCACGACGGACGGGGTCTGGGGTATCGACTACGCGGGCGGCTTCCTGGCCACCGCGGAGTACGCGCCGAATGGCGACCAGTGGGTGATCGGCCGGCAGATCTCGGCCGACGGTTCCACGGTGCTGGAGAGGACGACCCGGGGATTCGCCGGCACGGACGCGGTCGGCGGCCATCTCCAGCGGGTGCCCTGCGACCAGGGCGCGCCGGGCTGTGTGCCGCTGCGCACCTTCGGCAACACCTACGTCGGCGACTTCATGGACGACGGCACCGGCAAGCAGACGGCCCAGATCTACCTGACCGACGACACCATGGACGGCGGGCCCGATCCGGTCGTCACCGGCGGCCGTTTCGTCGACGCCACCGGCCGCTTCTACGTCTACCAGGCGTCCTCCACCGGCAAGCAGTACGTCGACGCGGTGCCCGCGTACCAGACCCAGAACGTCCGGCTGACCCGGTCCATCACCGCCGCCTCCGTGTGGGGTTCGACGCTGTGGACGCCGGGCACCGGCAACGGCGTCGTCACCGGATACGACCTGAAGGCGAAGAAGACGGTCGCGACCGTCTCCACCGGCGCGCCCTGCACGGTCAAGGAGCTCGAGGTCGTCGGCCGCTGGATCTACTGGAACTGCGGCCCGACGGGCGCCGCGGGCGTGTACGACCGTACGGCGAAGAAGAACATCAAGGTGCCCTCCGGCCCGGCGCTGGTCGGCGACGGCTACCTCGTCCAGCACGACCGGACCGCCGGCAAGCTCATGCTGACGGACTTCCACACCGGGACGGCGGCCGCGGCCCGTGCGATCGCCGACCTGCCCGCCGGGCAGACCGCCGACCAGCGGCGGCTGACCTGGTCCGTGGACAAGTTCGGCGGCGACATCGCGTACGTCGGCCCGGACAACGTCATCCGGATCGTGCCGAGCGGGGTGCCGACCCAGTCCCTGACGGGGATCGAGTCGGAGGTGGCCGACTGGGACGAGGACGCCCGGGAAGGCGCCACCGGCAACACCACCTGGGGCAGCGTCTGGCAGCTCAGCAAGCCCGCCAAGTGGACCTTCACCGTGAAGGACACCCACGGGCACGCCGACCGCACCATCAAGGGCAGCGGCACGTCGGTCGACATCGACTGGGACGGGACGAACGACACGGGCGGCTATCCGCTCAACGGTCCGAAGACCTGGACGCTGACCGCCACCGCCGTCGAGGGCTCGGGGACGTACACGACGAGCGGGAAGTTCGGCTACACCGGCGGCACGCAGGGCTTCCACGACCAGAGCGGGTACAGCTACGGCGACCTGGCCACCCTCAGCTCGTCCGGCGGCCTCACGCTGCACTCCACCACGGGCAACGGCAAGTTCAGCGGCACGTGGGCGGCCTTCGGCTGGCCGGCGGGCACGGTCGCCGTTCCCTTCGGGGACATGACCGGCGACCGGTGCGCCGAGATGCTGGTGCGGATGCCGAACGGGGAGCTGCGCCGGTACACCGGCAAGTGCGGCGGCTCGTACCGGCCGTCCGACAAGCACATCTCCCTCGGCACCGGCTGGAACGCGTACAACGTCCTCACCGCCCCGGGCGACCTCACCGGCGACGGCCGGACCGACCTGCTGGCCCGCAAGGCCGCCACCGGGGACGTCTACCTGTTCGCCGACGACGGCAGCGGCAAGCTGAAGGCCGGAGTCAAGATCCGCTCGTGGTCGACGTACACGAAGATCGTCGGCGCCGGTGACCTGAACGGCGACGGCTTCGGGGACGTCCTTGCGGTCGACAAGGCCGGGACGCTGTGGCGCTACGACGGCACCGGGGCGGGCCAGGTGAAGGAGCGGGTGAAGGTCGCCGCGCACTGGAACGCCTCGTACAACGCCGTCGTGGGCGTCGGCGACATCACCGGGGACGGCAGGAACGACCTGGTCATGCGGGACACCGCGGGCAACCTGTACCGGCAGACGGGCACGGGCAGGGGCACGTTCGCGGCGCGCGTGAAGATCGCGACGGGCTGGCAGGGCTACAAGGCGCTCTTCTAGGCCTGTTTCAGGCCCGTTCCAGCATGTTTTCGGCCATGCTGTGACGCATGTCACGCCCTCGGCGAGGGAATCGCTGAGGGCATGACAGATGACGCGACAGTCAAGTCGCCCTCCGGCGCGCTCTCCGACGAGGAGCGGCTGGCCCAGCTCGGCTACACGCAGGTCCTGGCCCGCCGTATGTCGGCCTTCTCGAACTACGCGGTCTCCTTCACGATCATCTCGGTCCTCTCCGGCTGTCTGACCCTCTACCTCTTCGGCATGATCACCGGCGGCCCGGCCGTGATCACCTGGGGCTGGGTGGCCGTAGGCCTGATGACCCTCTTCGTAGGCCTCTCGATGGCCGAGATCTGTTCGGCCTACCCGACCTCCGCCGGCCTCTACTTCTGGGCCCACCGGCTGGCTCCGCCCCGCAGCGCGGCCGCCTGGGCGTGGTTCACGGGCTGGTTCAACGTGCTCGGCCAGGTGGCGGTGACGGCGGGCATCGACTTCGGCGCCGCGTCCTTCCTGGGCGCCTACCTGAACCTCCAGTTCGACTTCACCGTCACCCCCGGCCGCACGATCCTCCTCTTCGCGGGGATCCTGGTGCTCCACGGCCTGCTGAACACCTTCGGCGTCCGGATCGTCGCTCTGCTCAACAGCGTGAGCGTGTGGTGGCACGTGCTGGGCGTCGCGGTCATCGTCGGCGCGCTGACCTTCGTCCCCGACCACCACCAGTCGGCGTCCTTCGTCTTCACCAAGTTCGTGAACGAGACGGGCTGGGGCAGCGGCCCGTACGTCGTCCTCATCGGCCTCCTGATGGCCCAGTACACCTTCACGGGCTACGACGCCTCGGCGCACATGACGGAGGAGACGCACGACGCGTCCACGGCGGGCCCGAAGGGCATCGTCCGCTCGATCTGGACCTCCTGGATAGCCGGCTTCGTCCTCCTCCTCGGCTTCACCTTCGCCATCCAGTCGTATGGTGGCGAGCTGAAGTCGCCGACGGGCGTGCCCCCGGCCCAGATCCTCCTGGACGCGCTCGGCGCGACCACCGGCAAACTCCTCCTCCTCGTCGTGATCGGCGCCCAGCTCTTCTGCGGGATGGCGTCGGTGACGGCCAACAGCCGCATGATCTACGCCTTCTCACGCGACGGCGCGCTGCCCTTCTCCCGCCTCTGGCACACCGTCAGCCCACGCACCCGCACCCCCGTGGCGGCGGTCTGGCTGGCGGCCTTCGGCGCCCTCGCCCTGGGCCTCCCGTACCTGATCAACTACGCGGCCTACGCCGCCGTGACGTCGATCGCGGTGATCGGCCTGTACGTGGCGTACGTGATCCCGACGCTGCTGCGGGTGCGGAAGGGGGCGGCGTTCGAGCGGGGCCCCTGGCACCTGGGCCGCTGGTCGCTCGTCATCGGCGTGATCTCGGTGACCTGGGTGGCGGTCATCACCGTCCTCTTCATGCTCCCGCAGGTCTCCCCGGTCACCTGGCAGTCCTTCAACTACGCCCCGGTCGCCGTGCTGGCCGTCCTCGGCTTCGCCGCGATCTGGTGGCAGGCCTCGGCCCGCCACTGGTTCCTCAAGCCGGCCGCGGCGACCCACCAGGAGGACACCGCCAAACTGGCCGATCTCTGACCCACCGGCCCCCTGACGCACCACTTCTGCCACGCGACGCGGCCACGCCCCCGATACCGGATCGGCGAGACGCCTCCGTCCGGCTATGCTCGGGGAGGCAACATCGCCTGGGCCGTTAGCTCAATTGGCAGAGCAGTGGACTTTTAATCCATTGGTTGTGGGTTCGAGTCCCACACGGCCTACCGGTGATGGTCCGGGGGTATGCCCTCTGACCTGCTGTGCAGCGTCTGGGTCGGCTTTGGCCGCCTCAGACGCTGCTTCGTTTTCAGGCTCGTGCGTGAGCGGATGCGCCCCGGAGCCGGTGGCCGGCATGCCCGTCAGCCGCGAGCGCGGACTCGCGCACGAGCGTAGCGACCGCGCGCACTTCGCAGTCTCCGGCGACTCTGCCGTTCGGTCAGCTGGGCCGGGCGTACCGATGCGGCCGCCGGCGGATCGCTTCACTGAAGTTGACGGCCTGAGCGTCCGACCAGACATGCGATGACGATCTTTACTCCCCCTTGGGGTGTGTCATACCAGTCGAACAACTTCTCTTACTAGCGTCGGGGGCTTGGCATGTCCACAGAATGAAGTGCGGGGGGCGCGTGACATGTCGGACCTGAAAAAGGAGGCCGTGTCGCTGCACACGGCGGCCTCGGGTCTGCGCGCACTGGGGCACCACACCGCGAAGCCGTTGCACGAGTTCAAAGCGGCCGCACACGACCTGTCCGCCCTCGGCGCTCTCGGTTCCCTGCTCGGCGCAAAGGGTCAGGTCCAGGAAGGCATGACGACCCTGGCGAAGCTGACCGCGCAGCTGGATGAGGAGTGGCAGGCGGAGGCGAAGCTCATGGGCGAGGTCTCCGACGCCTTCGACCTGCTGGATGTGCTGCTGGCGGCCTCGGCTCGGGCGAAGAAGGGCTGATCGAGGCGTGGTCGACCTCAACCCGCTGCACTACGTCAACAAGTTCAACCACATGTTCGGCGACAGTGTCGCCAGTGGCCTTGAGTTTCTGGGTATCTCGGACCCGGCAGTGGACCCGGACGGGGTCCGCGAGATCGCCAGGAAGTGGCGCCACCTGGCCAAGGGCCTGGAGGACGCGGCCACTGCCGCGGACAAGGCGTTGGCCGGGGTGGAGTGGGAGGGCCAGGCCGCCAAGGCGTTCAACAAGCGGGCGAAGGCTGCCCGCAAACAGGCCAGGGAGATGGCGCACGCGCTGCGCGAGGGCGCCAAGGCGCTGGACGACTTCGCCGACCAGGCCCACGAGTTGCTCTCCCAGATCGGCGTCATGCTGGCGGAGATCGCAGAGTTCGAGATCGCCGGTCTGGCTCTGGACGTCCTGACCGCGGGTGCCTCGTCGGTGGCGTCCACGCTGATGGCCGGCGAGCGGGCCTTGAAGGTGGTCGCCCTCGTCGGCCGGATCGAGGAGGAGGGCACCGCCCTGGGCGCCACGGTCCGCGGGGTGTTGGAGGTAATCCGCGGGGTCGAGCGGGCGCTGAAGGCACTCAAGGAGATCCGCGGGGTCGCCAGGGTGGGCAAACTGGCCGCGGACGGAGCGAAGTTCTCCGCCTTCGAGACGCTGTTGCAGGACCCCGGCGCCTTCAAGGATCCCGGCAAACTGGCCGGCATCCTCGCCGAGGGTGCGGTGATGGGAATCGGGATGGGTGCCCTGGGCAGGGCACTCGGCAAGGGCCTGAAGGCGCTCAAACCCGGCGAACTCGCCCGGCTGGCCCAGGCGATGAAGCTCGGCGAGAATGGTCTGACCCGGTTCAAGCTGCGGCCGGGTGAGGCCGAAAGGCTCGAAGCCGGCATCCAGGCGGCGGAGAAGGAGTGCAAGCTCGACCCGATCGATGTGGCCACCGGCGACATGCTGCTGCCGCAGAGCGACGTCGAGCTTCCCGGCGTGCTCCCGCTGGTGCTGCGGCGCACCCACATCTCCTCCTACCGGTGGGGCGGCTGGTTCGGCCCGTCGTGGATCTCCACCCTCGACCAGCGGCTGCAGGCGGACGACGCGTCCGTCACGTACGCCGCACCGGACGGCTCCCGGCTCGTCTACCCGCTACCGGACCCCGAGACGGACGAGCCCGTGTATCCCGAGGCCGGGCCCAGGCTGCCGCTGTCCTGGGACACCGAGGTCGACGGCGCCCTGCGCCTGCTCGACCCCGGCACCGGCATCTCCTGCGTCTTCCACACGCCGCAGCCCGCCGACGACGGCAACGCGATAGACCTGCCCCTGCAGCACATCGTGGACCGCAACGGGCAACGGATCACGGTCCGGTACGCCGACAACGGCACACCGGCGGAGATCCTCCACTCCGGCGGCTACCGCATCGCCGTCGACCGGCACCGCGACCAGCCTCGCATCGCGGCCCTGCGCCTCCTGGACCCCGAGAACACGGCCGGTCCCGGAACCACACTGCTGACCTACGGATACAGCGAGGACGGGCGCCTCACCGAGGTCACCAACTCCTCCGGCCTGCCGTTGCGCTTCACCTACGACGCCGACGGCAGGATCACCTCCTGGACCGACCGCAACAACACGTCGTACGCCTACACGTACGACGAGCGCGGCCGGGTCATCCGCACCGAGGGCACCGGCGGCTACCTGTCCGGCGCTCTCACCTACGACGACACCACGCGGACCGCGACCACCACCGACGCCCTGGGCCACGTCACCCGCTACGAGCACAACGAGGCTTTCCGCCTTATCCGCACCACCGACCCGCTCGGGCAGGTCACCAGCCAGGAATGGGACGCGAAGCACCGCCTGACAGCCGTAACCGATCCCCTCGGAAACACCACCCGGTACACCTACGACGACAACGGACGCCTCAGCGGCGTCGCCCGCTCCGACGGCAGCGGGACCCGCGTCGAGTACAACGCCCTCCATCTGCCCGTCACCGTGACGGAGCCCGACGGCGCGGTCTGGCGCCATGAATACGACGAGCGCGGCAACCGCACCGCGGTCATCGACCCCGGCGGGCAGGCGACCCGATACACGGTCGGCCGCAATGGCGCGATCGCGGACGTCACGAACCCCGTAGGCGAGCGGCTGGAGATCGTCTCCAACGCAGCCGGCCTGCCGCTGACCGTCACCGGCGTGTCCGGGCCGCTGAGGCGGCACGAGTACGACGCGTTCGGACGGCCGGTGCTGGTCATCGGTCCGGCTGGAGAAACGACACGCCTGACGTGGTCCGTGGAGGGCCGGCTCACCTCGCGGACCGGCCCGGACGGCTCGACGGAGACGTGGGCGTTCGACGGTGAGGGCAACTGCGTCCGCCACACCGATCCGCTCGGTGCGGCGGTTGTCTCGGAGTACGGCGCGTTCGACCTGCTGACGGCCCACGTGGGCGCCGATGGAGTGCGTCACACGTTCTCCTACGACACCGCGCGGCGCCTCACGACGGTCACCAACCCGCACGGGCTCACCTGGTCCTACCGGTACGACGCCGTCGGACAGCTCGTCGAGGAGGCCGACTTCGACGGGCGCACGACGGCCTACACGTACGACGCGGCAGGACGCCTCGACAGGCGGACCAACTCCGCCGGTCAGACCGTCACCTACCGCTACGACTCCACGGGCCGGCTCGTCGAGAAGGCGGTCGACGGCCGCTCCACCCGCTTCGAGAACGACCCGTGCGGACGCCTTCTGCGCGCCGTCGGCCCCGAGGCGGAACTGGAGTACCGGTACGACGCGGTGGGACGCGTTGTGGCGGAGTCCGTCGACGGCCGGGACCTCGCCTCCGCCTGCGACGCCGCGGGGCGCCGCACCCGGCGCACCACCCCGTCCGGCGCGACGACGACGTACTCGTACGACTCCTTTGGCAACTACGAAGCCCTCACCATGTCGGGCCGGACCCTCTTTTTCCGGCATGACGCGACGGGCCGCGAGATCCAGCGCAGCCTGGGCGACCGCTTCACCCTCGCCTTCGCCTGGAACGACCAGGGCCGGTTCGCCGGTCAGACGCTCACGGTCCCCGGCATCGACAGGCCGCGGATCCACCGGACCTACGCCTACCGCGGCGACGGACACCTGACCTCCATCACCGACCAGCAGACCGGTAGCCGCACCTTCACCCTCGACCGGGCCGGACGTGTCACGGCCGTCCAGGCGACGGACTGGACGGAGACCTACGCCTACGACGAGACGGGCAATCAGACCCATGCGTCCTGGCCGGACCGGCATCACGGCGCCGAGACCCGTGGCCCGAGAAGCTACTCCGGCACCCGCCTGACCCATGCCGGCGGCACCCGCTACGAGTACGACGCGGCGGGCCGCACCGTCCTGCGGCAGAAGACACGCCTGTCCCGCAAGCCCGACACCTGGCGCTACGCCTGGGACGCCGAGGACCGGCTCACGTCGGCCGTCACACCCGACGGCACTGTCTGGCGCTATGTGTACGACCCGCTAGGCCGCCGCATCGCCAAGCAGCGCCTCGTCGTCGACGGATCCGTGGCCGAGGAGACCCGCTTCACCTGGGACGGCAGTACCCTCACGGAACAGACCACCCACGTTGCCGGGACGACCGAACTCGTCACCCTCACCTGGGACCACGACGGTCTGGCTCCGCTCGCGCAGACGGAGACCAGATCGCTCGCCTCAGCCCCGCAGGAGGCCGTCGACCAGCGCTTCTTCGCCATCGTCACCGACCAGATCGGCACCCCCACCGAACTGGTCGATGAGAACGGCGACATCGCCTGGCGCACCCGGGCCACCCTGTGGGGCACGACCACATGGAACCGGGACGCCAGCGCCTACACGCCCCTGCGTTTCCCGGGCCAGTACTTCGATCCCGAAACCGGCCTGCACCACAACTACTTCCGCCACTACGACCCCGAAACAGCCCGCTACCTCACCCAGGACCCGCTCGGCCTCGACCCGGCGCCGAACCCCGTCGCCTACGTCGACAACCCGCACACCCTGTGCGACCCCATGGGGCTCACTCCGTGCGACGAGGCCGACGTCACCTGGGGTGGTCGGGTCCGCTACGGCGCGCCGGGACCCGGCGGCCGTGCCTCCGGCATGGAAGCCACCATCGAACCGGACATGACCGGAGGAAAGACCAACCCCCAGGTCAACGTGCCCGGTTACCAGAAGTACAAGAACCTCAACAAGACCCACCTGCTCGGCGCCCAGATAGGCGGATCCAACAAGGATCCGCGTAATTTCGTCACCATGCACCGCTTCGCCAACTCACCGGTCATGCGAAAGGTCGAGGACCAGATCAGGGCGGCGGTGGACGGAGGCGAGACCATCGAGTACTCGGTCACACCCGTCTACCGGACCAACGACCCGAGCGATGTCGTACCCGTGGGACTCACCCTGAAAGCCACAGGCAGCAACGGCTTCACCTTCACCCCCTACGAAAGCGGCAGCGCGACGAACGCCGTCACTATCCTGAACGTACCCAAACCCAGGTAGCACGCGCGCAGTAAGGAAGCCGACCGCCATGCATCCCGCCGTGGAACGCCTCTTCGAGCTCATCCCCCCGGCTGCCCCGCACCGCTCACGCGACTGGGCGGCCGTCGAGCGGCAACTGGGCACGCCTTTGCCGGACGACTACAAGGAGCTGGTCGAAACCTACGGCGGTGGCGTCTTCGACGAGACCATCTGGCTTCTGGACCCGGAATGCCCCGACGAGAACTACAACCTCATCGACCAGGCCACGGAGCGCGCGGAGATCCTCGCGGACCTCTGGCAGACCGAAGCCCGACCGGCGGAACTCCAGGACCCCGACGCGCAGGTGCTGCCATGGGCCTACGCCGAGGGAAGCGGCATGTACCTGTACTGGCTGAGGCGGCCGGAGCAGAAGCCGGACGAGTGGACGGTCATCCTCAACGAAGGCCGAGGCCCGGAATGGGAACACCACGCCACCCAGTGCGCCTCCTTCGTGCTCGCTGTCCTGACCGGCGAGGCCGAGACCGAGTATTTCCCCGACCTGCCGACGGACAGCCACGGCTTTGATTCCAACGACGAGATTCTTGACTAGCCGGGTATGAGCCACGCACCGGCTTCCCGGTCCAAGCGGTCACGGAGGGGACAACGGCGGCGTCAGGCAAAGGGGCAGAGAAACGACAGGTCACCAGCCTGCGATGCGTGAGCGATGCGTGAGCGGACGAGACGGCACGTGCTCGCATGGGACAGGCCGGCGACCGTTCCGCCCGGGTTCTGACGTACTTGTTCCGGACACCAAGGCAGCGTCCGGAATTACCCGGCAAGATCCAGCCGGGACTTTTAATCCATCGGTTGTGGGTTCGAGTCCCACACGGCCTACGGGTTGCAGGCGGGGGGTACACCCTCCGACCTGCTGTGCAGCGCCTGAGCCGACTTCGGTCGGGTCGGGCGCTGCTTCGTTTTCGGGGACCTGGCGTGAGCGATACGGCGACGTGGCGCAGGTCCCGCAGGGTGATGGGCGACTCTCGGGGCGGAGCCAGGAGCCGTCCTCCTCGGTGCAGGTATGGGCTGGCCAAAGATTCGTTCAGCGAGGGGCTTTCGGTTCACGGTCGTGGATGCAACCTGTCGCGGGACGCTCGGCTCGGCTGCAGGCTCGGGTGGCGGCCTCACCCGGTCCACAGCTGGTGCGGTCCCGACGGGACAAGGCCGGGACAGTGCTCTTCCTCGTGCTGATGGTCGACTCGCTCCTTCGCGATCGCCGCGGTCGTCGCCCCGCTGCTGTTCTCGCTGCTGTTCGCTGTGTCGAGCGCGGCTCTGTGGGTCACCCTGGCGGCGGTGCTCGCTCTGGTGACGGTTCCCGGCATGCTGGCCCTTGCTCCGCGCCTGCCGAAGTCCGCGCTGGTGACAGACGGAGCCGAGCGGAGCACCACCTGACGGAGCATCTGGTCCTGTGGCGGGCGTTCGGCACCGGGGCAGGTTCCGGCGCAAGTTCAGAGTGGCTTCGCCGGTGAGGCGGCAGCGATCCGTCGGACACCTCCGATGGGAATGCCAGGGAGGTAGGTTGAGCAGATGTCCGCTGTGCCCGTGATTCTGTTGCTGTCGGGGAGCCTGCGCGCCGGTTCCACCAATGACGCCGTGCTGCGCACCGCGCAGGTCGTGGCGCCGTCCGTGCAGGTGCGTGCCGTCATGTACGACGGTCTGGCGGAGCTTCCGCACTTCAACCCGGATGACGACACCGACCCGTTGCCGCCCCCTGTGGCGCGGCTGCGGGCGGCGATCGAGGGGGCGCACGCAATCCTGATCTGCACCCCGGAGTACGCCGGAACCCTGCCGGGTTCGTTCAAGAACCTGCTGGACTGGACGGTCGGTGGCACCGAGATCTGCGACAAGCCGGTGGCCTGGGTCAACGCGGCGGCACCGGCCCGCGGCCAGGGCGCGGAGGCCACGCTACGAGTGGTTCTGGGCTACACCGGCGCCGACATCGTGGAGTCGGCCTGCGTGAAGGCCCCGGTGGACCGGCGGACGGTCGGCGCGGACGGCCTCATCGACGACGCGGAGGTCCGCCGTCAACTCGGCGACGTGTTGGGCCTGTTGGCGGCGGCCGGCGAACAGGCCGCAGTGGCAGACCTGGCGTGACTCCTGGTCTTGGTCGTGTGGCTTCCGGCTCGTCCTCGTCAGGTGTGTGTTCGCACCTGCTGCGATTCTTCGCCTGAACCATCGGTCCGCCGGCAAATCGAGGAAGGACCACGCCGTGCCGCACACGCTGAACCTGTGGCGTCAACAGCTTGGAAAAGTACCCGCGTCGGTCTGGCAGGACCCCGACCTCCAGGTGCTGATCCTCGCGGACAACGGGCTCACCGACCTCCCGCCCGAGATCGGACGAATGCACCGGCTGGCCACCCTGGACCTCGGCCACAACCACCTCACCTCGGTGCCCGCCGAACTGGGTGATCTGGCCGACCTCACAGGTTTCCTCTACCTGCACGACAACAAGCTGTCGGAGATCCCGGACGCATTGGGAAGCCTGACTCGGCTGCGCTACCTCAATATCGGCGAGAACGCCCTCACCGCCCTGCCCGAGGCCATCGGCCGCATGGCCGCCCTGATCGAACTCCGGGCACAGCACAACCAACTCACCTCGCTGCCTGACAGCGTCGGAGACCTACGCAACCTGCGCGAACTCTGGCTGCGGGGCAACGCGGTCGAAAGCCTGCCGCCATCCATGGCCGACCTCCGCGAACTGCGCCATCTCGACCTGCGGGAGAACACCCTCACCGAACTCCCGGAGGTGCTGGCCGGCCTGTCCCGACTGCGCCAACTCGACGTACGCAGCAACCACCTCACGCGGCTGCCGGACTGGGTCGTCGACATGCCCGCGCTGGAGAAGCTGGACTTGCGGTGGAACGACTGCGAGCCGACTCCGTCGCTGCTGACCGAACTGGAGCGGCGGGGGTGCGTCGTCCTCTTGTAGAGCGAAAGCCACTGCTCAGCGGCCCGTCATGCCTACCGAGGAGCCCCAGCTCAGACCTCGTCTGGACTGGGGCTCGCGGTGTTTTCGTGGGCTTGGAGACCGCTTGCCGGCCGTAGCAGCCCTCCACGGGGGTGGCCGTAGACCGCGTCGAAGACTTCTCGGTGGATCTGTCGTTCGACAGCGTGCGTTACCTGTGCAGCCGGGACTTCCTCCGCTTCGACGAGGGGTGGGTGTTTGCCTACCTCAGAAGTAGGTTTCGGCCCATGGCGCTTGCCGGTCCCCTCGCAGCAGCATGATCTCCAGGTCACAGCGCGTGGCCTGGAAGACGGGACGGGGGGCGGATATGTGGCCGTTTCCGGTGGGCGGGGCGCCCTGGCCGGGGGGCGTGCTCGTGGCACTGACCGCGGTCTGCGCCGTGCTGGCCTTCAGGGCGGAACAGGCGCGGGACCGGCCGGTGCATACCGGGCGACCGGCTGGGCGGATCGGCTGGCCGGTCGTGGCGGGACTGGTGGGTACGGCCGCGTACGGCAGTGTGCCGGCTCTGCTGCTCGCCCTGCACAACACTGCCGGAACGGGGGGCTACATCGTCACCGTGCCGGATCTCCAACCTGACGGGCTGCTCGCGGCGGCGCTGCTGACGGCCGGTCTGCTGGCCACCACGCTGCTCCCCTCGGCGCGCGTGCCCGGGCGGTGGGTACTGCCCCTGGTCGCAGCGGTGACCGGCGAACTGCTGGAATGGACGTACTGGCTCACGCATGCGCTCACGCGTTCCGCTGTTTCCTACGGCCTGACACCCCTGAATGTCCTGGTGGGCTGTGTGAGCATCCCGGTGCTCGCCGCCCTCGCCGGTGCTGCTCTGCGCCGGCCGGCGAACGGCAGGCCCGGGCGCCTGGCCGGAGCCGATGCGCTCAGGTCCGCGCGCTGGGCCCTGCTGCTGCCCGCCGTGGTGGTGATGACCGGCGACCTGCTCGGCCTCGATCTGTGGCGGTCCGCGTCGCCGGGCACCGGGATCGGGCCGGCCGTGACGAGTTACCTGGTCGGGCTGGCGCTGCTGGCGGCCGTCGTGGCCGGGCTGGTGCGATGGCCGAGGGCGGCGGCGGACCTGGCGGCCCTGGGGCTGGTGGGGATCGGGGCGTACGACGTCGCCCAGAGCGGGTTCGGGCAACACCTGGTGGAGGTGCGGAAGTTCGGCTCGCCGGGCTTGCCGGCGCCGTCCCTCGACTTCGAGATGGTGGCTCACCATGCGTCGGTCCTCGGCGGAATCCAGGGGGCAGTACTGCTGGCCCTCGGGCTGTGGCTGCTGCCGAGGACCGTGCTGGCGGACGCCGGTCGGCTGCTCGGCCGCGGGCCGGACCCGGCGCTGACCCGGCGGGTTCGGGAGCTGACCGAGACGCGGGCCGATGCGGTCAGTTCCGCGGCCGCGGAGCTGCGCAGGATCGAGCGGGACCTGCACGACGGCGCACAGGGCCGGCTGGTCACCATCGGGATGAACCTCCGGGTCGCGGAGGAGATGATCCACAGCGATCCGCACGAGGCCGCCGCACTCGTCGTGGAGGCCCGCGTCGCCTCGGCGGCGGCACTGGAGGAACTGCGCGGCCTGATCAGAGGGATGCACCCGCCGATGCTGGCCGACCGGGGGCTGGGGGAGGCGGTCCGGGCGCTCGCACTGGACCTGCCCCTGCCGTGCGGGACCGAGATCGATCTGTCCGAACGGCTCGCCGCCCCGCTGGAGTCGGCCTGCTACTTCGCCGTCGCCGAGGTGGTCACCAACGCCGTCCGGCACGCCTCGGCGCACGGCCTCCAGATCCGCATGACCCGGACGGACGGGCTGCTGCGCATCGAGGTGGTCGACGACGGAGTGGGCGGCGCGGATCCCGCCCGGGGCACCGGGCTGGCCGGGGTGGAGCGACGGCTGGCGGCCTTCGACGGCATCCTGGCGGTCAGCAGCCCGCCCGGCGGGCCGACGATCGTGGTCATGGAGGTGCCGTGCGCGTAGTCGTCGCGGAAGACCTCTTCCTGCTCCGGGAGGGGCTGGTCAGGCTCCTCAAAGCACGTGGGTTCGAGATCGTGGCGGCCACCGACAGCGCGCCGGGCCTGCTCGACGCGCTGCTCGGGTTCCGGCCGGACCTCGCGATCGTGGACATCAGGCTGCCGCCCACCCACACCGACGACGGACTCCGCGCGGCGCTGACCGCCCGGGACCGGATACCCGGGCTGCCGATCCTGCTGCTCTCGCAGTACGTCGAGCAGATCTACGCCCAGGAGCTGCTCGCCGACCGGGCCGGAGGGGTCGGCTACCTGCTCAAGCACCGGGTGTTCAGCGACGACCAGTTCGTCGACGTGATCCGTACGGTCGCCGCGGGCGGCACGGTCATGGACCCCGAAGTGGTCACCAAGCTGCTCGGCCGCCGCAGCCGCGGCGCACGCGGGCCCCTCTCCAGGCTTACCGAGCGGGAACGCCAGGTGCTGGAGCTCATGGCTGAAGGGCGCTCCAACAGCGCCATCGCGAACCGGCTCTTCATCAGCGAGAAGGCCGTGTCCAAGCACAGCACCAGCATCTTCACCAAGCTGGAGCTCGCCCCCTCCGACGACGACAACCGCCGTGTGCTGGCCGTGCTCACCTACCTCATGTCCGCGCCAGGCGAAGGCCGCATTCCACCGAGTCACTGAACTGATCAGGACCGAAACGCTGCCGGGCCGGGCCGGGCCGACGGCTCAAGCGCCGGACGCAGCTCAGTGCTGCCCGGAAACCCAGGGAGGGTCCGTGACAACCCCGTTCATGAACCAAGACGGAATGACACGCCGTCGCATACTCGGAGCCGCGGTGGCAGCCGGGGTCACCGTGCCGACCGTCGCAGGCCGGGCGAGGGCGGCTTCGACCGCTCCGGGCCCGGTGCAGCTCACTCTGCCCGTGCCCACCGGACCGTACCCGGTGGGCACGGTGCCCCTGCACCTCGTCGACACCTCACGTCCGGATCCTGTGGCAGGCCCCGGGCATCACCGGGAGTTGATGGCCGCCGTCTGGTATCCCGCCCGGGGCGTCAGACGGTATCCACCGGCCCGCTGGACATCCCCCGCCGTGGCGCGGGCGCTCCTCACGTCGTTGGGCTTTCCGGCCGATGTCGCGGTGGCGCCGCTCACGGCCGGTCACGAGGGCGCACCGGTGCTGCGAGCGGGCGGACGACTGCCCGTCGTCGTGTTCTCGCACGGAGCGCACGATCACCGTGCGGACACCACCATCGTGGTGCAGGAGCTTGCCAGCCACGGGTATGCGGTGGTCACGGTGGATCACACGTACGACGCGTTCAGCGAGTTCCCCGACGGCCGGCTCACGGTCCCGCTCGACGAACCCGCCTTGGGAGCGCGGGACTTCGCCACGGACATCCGGTCCGTGCTCGACCGCGTCGAGGACCTCGCCGCCGGGCGCAACCCCGACGCCGAACACCGGCCGCTGCCGGCCGGCCTTCTCGGCGCCCTCGATCCGCAGCGCATCGGCATGTTCGGCTGGTCGAAAGGCGCGACGGCGACCGCCCTCGTCATGAGCGAGGACCGGCGCGTCCGGGCCGGGTTGAGCTTCGACGGGCCGATGGAGCCGACGGTCACCACCGACCTGGACCGGCCGTTCATGCTGATGACCGCCGCGTACCCCCGGGCCACGCAGCCGAGCGTCGCCGAGTTCTGGTCGCACCTGCGGGGCTGGCGGCTCGATGTCCAGGCGGAGGGCGCGGTTCACTCGTCGTACTGCGACGCGCAGTTCCTGATCCCACAGCTGGCACAGGCCGTCGGGATGAGCGACGAGGAGTTGCGGGACTGGATCGGCACCCTCGATCCGGCCCGGGCGGTTCGGATCCAGCAGGCGTACCCGCTCGCCTTCTTCGACCTGCACCTGCGCCACCACCGAGGGCACCTGCTCGACGGCCCGTGCCCGGCCTTCCCGGAGGTGAAGTTCATCCCATGAAGCGATGGGCCGCGTCACTCAGACGATGATTCTGCTGCCGACGCCCGCCCCGGCGTAAGCGCCTCGAACGCGACACCGGTAACGGCGCGATGGTGGCGCCGTGTCAGGGCCGTGCGTGAGCGGTTGTGGCTCACGGGGTGGACGTCGTCGTCGCCTCCGGGTGCGTGTGCCGGGTCAGATCCAGTAGGACCTTGGAGGCGATCGTGCGGTCGTGGGCGAGGTCGAAGGCCGCGCGGGCTTCGGACAGCGGGAAGGTGTGCGTCACGACGGCGTCGACGGGCAGGCCGTCGGCCAACAGGCGGATCGCGTCGTCGAATTCGGTGTCGAAGCGGAAGGCGCCGCGCAACTCCAGCTCCCGGGTGACGGTGATGTTCCCGAGCAACGGCACCTCGCCGGGAGGCAGGAGTCCGAGGAGGACGACCGTGCCGCCCCGGCGGGTCCGCTCCACGCAGGTCCGCAGCCCCGCGGGCGCTCCGGAGGCTTCCACCGCGACATCGAAGGGCCGGCCCTGAGCATCGTCGTCGGCACCGACCCGGACGGTGGCGGTGGCACCGCAGGCTCGCGCGATCCGCAGAGGTGCTTCCATCAGGTCGCTCACCACGACCTCGGCGGCACCCTCATGGCGCAGGACCGCGGTGACGAGGCAGCCGATCGGGCCGGCGCCGGTCACCAGGACGCGCCTGCCCCGTACGGCACCGGCTCGCCGCACCGCGTGCAGGGCCACGGACAGCGGCTCGGCCAGCACCGCGCGCCGCAGATCGAGGTCCGGCGGCAGCGCTCGGAGCTGGGCGGCCGGGACGGTGACGTACTGGGCGAAGCCGCCCTGGACATGAGGTGTGCGGGCGGCGCTGCCCAGATAGCGGGTGGCGGCGCACACGTTGCGCCGCCCCGCGTCGCACTCGGCGCAGTGGTCGCACGGGGTGGCCGGATGGACCGCGACCGGGGTACCGGCGGCCGGACCGGCGGCGCCCGGGCCGAGGGCGGCCACGTGGCCCACGATCTCGTGGCCCAGCACCATCGGCTCCCGCACGGTGAAGTCACCGACGCGGCCGTGGCGGTAGTAGTGCAGGTCGGATCCGCAGATGCCGCCGAAGGCGACGGAGACGGCCGCCTCGCCGGGGGCGGGCGCGGACGGTGTGAACTCCTCCACACGGAGGTCTTGCGCCGCGTGGATGACGCAGGCGTGCATGGGGGCTCCCTTCCGGTAACAGAGGAACAGAGGGCTTCCTTCGGGAAGAGCGGGTTTCCTGCCGGGCTCAGAGGACGGAGAGCATGCCGCCGTCGACGTACAGGATCTGTCCGTTGACGAAGTCGGAGGCCGGGGACGCCAGGAAGACGAGGGCGCCGATGAGGTCCTCGACCCTGCCCCAGCGGCCGGCAGGGGTGCGCCGCCGCACCCAGGCGCTGAACTCCTCGTCGGCGACCAGGGCCGAGGTCAGCTCCGTGTCGAAGTAGCCGGGGCCGATGCCGTTGACCTGGATACCCAGGGGGCCGAGGTCCGCGCACATGCCCCTGGTGAGCATTTTCAGGCCGCCCTTGGTGGCCGCGTACGGCGCGATGCCGGGCCGGGCCACCTCGCTCTGCAGCGAGCAGATGTTCACGATCTTGCCGTGGCCGCGTACGGCCATGCGCCGGGCGACCTCCCGGCCGACGAGGAAGGCGCTGGTGAGGTTGGTGTCGAGCAGCCGGTGCCAGTCGTCGTCGGAGAACTCCAGCAGCGGCCTGCGGTGCTGTGCCCCGGTGTTGTTGACGAGGATGGAGAGCGCGCCCGCGGTCTCCTCGGCGCGGGCGACGCCCGCGGCGACCGCCGCCGGATCGGTGACGTCGAAGGCGACGGCGTGGACCCGGTCGCTGTACCCGGCGGCGAGTTCGGAGCGTGTCCTCTCCAGCGCGTCGGGGTCCCGGCCGTTGAGGACGACCGTGCAGCCGGCGTCCAGCAGCCCTGCCGCCAGTGCCTTGCCGATACCGCGGCTGGAGCCGGTGACCAGGGCGGTCCTGCCCGTGATGTCGAAGGACGGGTGGCTGCTCATGCGGGCACACCCCCGGGAACCGCGGCCGTGCCGGGCAGCGGGGTGCGGGCGGGGCGCCCCGCGAGGACGTCGAGGATGTTGTCGACGGCCAGGTCCACCATCGCGGCACGGGTGGCGTCGGTGGCCGACCCGATGTGCGGGAGGGTGATCACGTTCGGCTCGCCGGCGAGCGGGGAGAGGTCCGCGCCCATCGGCTCCCGCTCGAACACGTCGAGACCGGCCGAGTGCAGGGCGCCTCGCCGGATCGCTTCGAGAAGGGCCGTCTCGTCGATCACGCCGCCGCGTGAGGTGCTGACGAGGGTGGCCGTCGGCTTCATGGCGGCGAGTTCACGGTGGGAGATCAGGTGCCGCGTCTCGGCGGTGAGCGGTACGTGCAGCGACACGATGTCCGCCTCGGCCAGCAGGGTCTCCAGGCCGACCGACGCCGAGACGGGATCGTCGGCCGCGTACGGGTCGTGGTGGATCACGCGCATGCCGAAGCCCTGGGCCCGGCGGGCCACCGCCCGCCCGATCTGCCCGTAGCCGACGAGGCCGAGGGTGGCTCCGTGGACGTCCAGACCCAGATGGTCGTGCATCCGGAACAGGTCCCAGTCGCCCCGCGCCAGACTCGCGGCGGCTGCGCCGATGCGGCGGCGGGCCGCGAGAATCAGGGCGAAGGTGAGGTCTGCCGTGGTCTCCGCCAGGACACCGGGCGTGTGGGTGACGACGATGCCGCGCTCGGCGGCGGCGGCTCGGTCCACGTTGTCGAAGCCCATGCTCGCGAGCGCGATCACCCGCAGGGACGGGCCGGCGGCGGCCATCAGCGCGGCGTCCACCGGGTCGTTGCCCAGGGCGAGGATGCCGGTGCTGCCAGGGGCGAGGGCGGCGAGATCGCCGTGGCCGGGCTTGCCGGCGCCCGGCCAGGACAGCACCTCCGCCTCGGCGGCCAGCCGCCGCAACCCGGAACCCGGCAGGTCCGCCCGGGTGCTGAGCAAGCGAATCGTCATCTGTTTCTCCAGTAACCGGACCGGTGTCATTTACATGATGTGCGACGCCAGTGCCGAAAAGAGTTCTGTCGGCCGTGGCGGAAGTTCCGCCTGACGCTAGCCACAGCCCGTACCGGTGACAAATAGCGATTCGGTGTGACGCTATTGCTCGTTCTTATCGCCGACCGGATCGCTGTGAAAGTCCCGTACCAGTTCGAGAAAAACGTCGTGCACGGCGAGCGCCGGTTCGGACAGCGGCTGGTTGTCGGAAGTGACCATGGACAGCTTCACCTGGATGACCGGGTCCACGATGCGGCGCACGCTCAAGGAGCGCACATCGAGGATCGCGCGCGCGGCTGAGCCGGGGAGGACGGTGGCGCCCAGCCGGTCCTCCACGGCGTTGACCAGGGTGAGGGCGGACTCGACCTCCCCGACCACGTTCGGTTCCAGCGCGAGCTGCTGGAAGGCGGCGTCCACCACCTGCCGGACCGTGTGGATCCGGCTGGGCAGCAGCAGCGGCACCCGCTCCAGTTCCCGCAGGCTCACCTCGTTCCCGCGCGGATCCCGGGTCCCGTCCCCGGCGCTGATCAGGAACAGGTCCTCGGTGCGCAGATGCTCGAACTGCACGCCGCGCAGCGGTCCCGCCCCGTAGATGAACGCCATGTCCATCCGGCCGGTCATGATGGCCTCGCTGATCACCCCGCCGAAGTTCTCGTTGACGTGCAGCAGGATCTCGGGGTACCGCTCGCGCACCCTCTTCAGCAGCGGAAGGGCGAGCGCCGCGCCCAGGCTGTAGGGGGCCAGGCCGACCGAGACGCCGCCGGCGGGCGCGCGTCCCGACACCCGGACCGCGGCGTGGGCGAGGTCGACCTGCCGCAGGATCAGCTGGGCGTGGCGGTACAGGGTCCGGCCGGCCTCGGTCGGTGCGACGCCGCGTTTGCTGCGGATCACCAGCTGCTGCCCGAACTGCGCCTCAAGGGCGGACAGCTGCTGGCTCAGCGCCGGCTGGGCGATGTGCAGGATGTCGGCCGCGCGCGTGATGCTCCCCGCGTCAATGATCTTGATGAACGAGTAGAGACGCCTGGTGTCCACGGGGGAGCCTTCCGTCGAGCCGGGTCACATCGTAGGAAGCCTGCGGGGGTCGAGCCCATACCCAGGACGGTCCCGGGCGTGAGCCGTGTCATACGAATCCGCGATAACGCCAAACCGAACAGGTATTGGCGGCCGGGTGAGGGCTGGATTAAGTTGACCGGAACATCACCCGAGGAATTGACCGGAACATCGCCCGAGGAACTGCTCGAAGGTGAGCACCCGACCAGTGGCCCCGCATCTCTTCCGCTGTTTCTCTTCGTAGGTCACGCGCCCCTTCCCGGTGAATATCGAATCCGAATGTCGAATCCACCGAACCGAATGTGTGACCGTGCCGTAAATCGATTTCCCCCGGAGGACGCCTTGACCCGTATGGTTGATCTCGTCGCCGATCTCGGCGAGGGTTTCGGGGCCTACACGATGGGCGATGACGAAGCCCTTCTGGAACTCCTCACATCCGCCAATGTCGCCTGCGGCTTCCACGCCGGCGACCCGCGCATCATGGACGCCACGGTCCGCGCCTGTGTGGCGAACGGCGTGGCCGTCGGTGCCCACCCGAGCTTTCCGGACCTGGTCGGCTTCGGCCGGCGCGCCATGGACCTGACCGCGGAGGAAGTACGCACCGACGTGCTGTACCAGGTCGGCGCCCTCCAGGCGTTCGCCCGCGCCCATGGCACCCGGGTGCGGCACGTCGCACCGCACGGACGACTCGGCAACCTGGTGGCCGTCCGCGCCGACTACGCCACGGCGGTCGTGGATGCCGTGGCCGTCCTGGACGACTCCCTGATCGTGCTCGCCCAGGACGGCGAACTCGCCGACGCCGCCCGGGCCCGCGGCCTGCGGGTCGCCGTCGTCGGCATCGCGGACCGGGCCTACCGGGACGACGGCACTCTCGTGCCCCGCTCCGAAGCCGGTGCGGTGATCCACGACGCGGACGAGATCGCCCGCCGCACCCTGCGCATGGTCACCGAGGGCGTCATCGCCAGCGTCGGCGGCAAGGACATACCGGTCGCCTGCGACACGGTGCTGCTGCACGGCGACACCCCCGGCGCCCTCGCGCTGGCCGCACGGATCCGGTCCGAACTCCTCGCCGCCGACGTGCGGATCACCGGCCTCGACGAGGTGCTGAACGGCAAGGGCGACTGACATGAACGCCAACGTCGTGATCTCGGACTGCGGTGACTCCGCGCTGACCGCCAAGGCGGTCGGCCTGGGCCCGGAGGAGAGCTGGCGGCTGGTCCACGCCCTGGCGGACGCGCTCGATTCCATCCGGCTGCACGGCGTCCAGGACGTCGTACCCACCTACGACACCCTGCTCGTGGAGTTCGACTGCGCCCGCACGGACCACGACACCGTGCGCGGCATCCTCTGGCACGAGGCCGCCCGGTTCGCCGCCACGGCCCCCCGCACCCGGGCTCCCCGGCGCTTCGTCGTGCCCGTCGTCTACGGCGGCGAGTACGGCCCCGACCTGCCCCGGGTCGCCGCACAGCTCGGCCTGACCGAGAGCGAGGTCATCGACCTGCACACCGGCTCCGACCTCACCGTCCGCTGTCTCGGCGCCCCCGCCGGCGCACCGATGACGGACGGCCCGCCCTTCCCCGCCCCCGTGCCGCGCCTGGCGTCACCCCGCGTCCGGGTCGAGCCCGGCAGCGTCGCCGTCGCCGGCCGCCAGGCCGTGATCTGCCCCATGCCCTCGCCCGGCGGCTGGCCGCTCCTCGGCCGCACCCCGGTCCGCGTCCTCGACCTGCACGGCGACCCGCTCACCGCCTACCTCCCCGGCGACACCTTCCGGTTCGTCCCCATCACCCCCGACGAGTGGGACGACCATGCCGGCACCCCCCTGGCGGCCTGCCATGGCTGAGACCCTCACCGTCCACACCCCCGGCCTCACCACCGTGCAGGACCTCGGCCGCGTCGGACGCTCCCGCTACGGACTGCCCGCCAACGGGGCCTGCGACCAGCACTCGGCGCGCCTCGCCAACGTGCTGTGCGGCAACGACGAACGGGCCCCGCTGCTGGAGCTCACCGCGCTGGACTTCGCGGGCACCCCCTCCGGCGACATCCTCGTCGCGGTGACCGGAGCACCCGCCGACGTCACCGTGGGCGGTGTACCGGCACCGCAGTGGCAGCCCGTTCCGGTACGGGCGGGCGAGACGATCCGGGTGGGCAACATCCGTGAGGGGCTGCGCGTCTACCTCGCCGTCCTCGGTTCCTTCGACGCCGAGTATCTCCAGGGCAGTTGCGCCCCGGACACCGTCCTCGGCTTCGGGACCACGCTGACCGCCGGAACCGAGCTGGTCCTGCACACGACCTGCCCGCCCCTCGTCCACCCGTTCTCCGGCATCCCGCTGTTCCGGCTGCGCCCACCCGTTCCGCGGGTCTGCGCACCCTGGACGATCGACGTCACCGACGGCCCCGACCGGGCCGACTTCGGCGACTCCGCGGCCCGCCTGTACACGGCGCCGTTCACCGTCACCCCGCGCAGCAACCACATCGGCCTGCGTCTGGAGGGGCGCGTGCCCCGCCGTGTCACCCACGGCGAGATCCTCTCCCGCGGCGTACCCGTCGGAGCCGTCGAGGTGCCGGCCGGGGACGAACTCCTCGTGCTGCACCGCGGGCGCGGCGTCACGGCCGGCTATCCCGTCCTCGCCGTCGTCACCGCCACCGGCCTCAACGCGCTCGGGCAGGTGAGACCCGGGCAGACCGTCCGCTTCCGCCACCGCACCCTCGACCAGGCGGTCAACGCCCACCGGGCGCAGCGCAACGCCGTCGAGGCCCTCAAAGAGCGCGTCCGCACCGCGTTCGACATCCTGCACATCCCCGTCCCCGCCGGCAGCTGACGCCCTCCCGGTCAGCCGCCCCCGTCCCCGCCCGCAGCCGACCCCGTCCCGGTCAGCCGCCCCTCGACCACCCGCACCTGGCCGAAGCACCTCCCTCGTCCCCGCCTGCTCCGAGACAGGAGAAGTCCATGAGCACCGTGGCCGCTCAGCCGGTACCCAACACCGTCGATCGCAGAACCGCCCGCAGGATCACGCTCGCCGGATGCGTCGGCATCTTCGCCGAGCTCTACGACAACGGCATCTTCGGCTTCATGGCCGGCACGCTCGCCACCGTCTTCTTCCCCGGCTCCCACAACGCCGTCCAGCTCGTGTTCCTCGGCTACGCCGTCTCCTTCTTCTTCCGCCCCCTCGGCGGCGTCATCTGCGGCCACCTCGGCGACCGCATCGGCCGTCAGCGCATGCTCGTCTTCGTCATCCTGCTGATCAGCGCCGCCACCGCCGCCATCGGCGTGCTGCCGTCCTACGCGGCCATCGGCGTCGCCGCTCCGGCGCTGCTGATCCTGCTGCGCGTCGCCCAGGGCTTCTCCGTCGGCGGCGAGGCGTCCGGCGCGATGAGCTTCCTCGCCGAGCACGCCCCGGAGGGCAAGCGCGGCCAGTACACCAGCTACGCGCAGATCGCGTCGTTCCTCTCCCTGCTCACCGGCACCCTGGTGGCCGCGGCCATGACAGGCGGACTCGGCGCCGACCGCATGGAGGCGTGGGGCTGGCGCATCCCGTTCCTGCTCGCCGTGCCGCTCGGCCTCACCGGCCTCTACATCCGCAGGCGGATCAGCGACACGCCCAACTTCACGCGTCTGCGCGAGGAGAACGGCCTGTCCCGCAACCCCCTGAAGGAGGCGTTCTCCTCCGCGGAACACCGCCGGGCCATGCTGCTCGCCCTGTGCATCCCGCTGATGAACGGCTCCGGCTACTACGTCCTGTTCACCTACATGCCCACCTTCATGAGCACCGAGCTGAACTTCAGCAAGGTCCAGGGCCTTCTCGTGACCGCCTCCAGCCTGGTGGCGATCTGTCTGGCCATCCCGTACATGGGCCGCCTGTCGGACCGGATCGGCCGCAAGAAGGTCATAGCCGGCTCCGCGATCACCATGGCCGTCGTCGGAATCCCCTGCTACCTGCTGATCGGTACCGGCAACCTGGCCCTGGCCGTCCTCGGCGCCTGCGTCATGGCCGTCGTCTTCGCGGGCCACACCGGCGTGATCCACGTCCTTCTCGTCGAACTCTTCCCCACCCGGGTGCGCTACTCCGCCTACGGCCTGGGCTACAACGTCTCCTCGGCCCTCTTCGGCGGCACCGCCCCGCTCCTGATGACGTGGCTCATCGCCCGCACCGGCAACGTCAACATGCCGGCCTTCTACGCGGTCCTCACCGCCCTCGGCACCCTCGCCGCGGTCTCGGTGGTCAAGGACCGGGCGCACCTCCCGCTGCGCGACGCCTGACCGACCCCCCTCACTCCCACCCGCAAGGAGCATCAGCATGCCCATCTCCGACTACCGGACCGCCCTCGTCACAGGTGCGTCCACCGGAATCGGAGCCGTCGTGGTCGAGCGCCTCGCCAAGCGGGGCCTCGAAGTCCACGCCGTGGCCCGTAACGCCGAGCGCCTCCAGGCACTCGCGGACGCCACCGGGGCCGTCCCGCACTCCGTCGACATCACCGACACCGAGGCCCTGACCAGGACCCTCGACGGACTGGAGATCGACGTCCTGGTCAACAACGCGGGCGTCTCCCGCACCGGCAACATCCTCAGCGCCGACGAGTTCGCCGTCGACGAGCAGATCGCGGTGAACATCAGGGCCGTGCTGCACCTCGTCCGGCTGCTGATGCCCGGCATGGTCGAGCGGGACCTCGGGCACATCGTCAACATCAGTTCCATCGCCGGGGTCTACAACTTCGGCGGCAACACCGTCTACCACGCCACCAAGGCCGCCGTGCACACCCTCTCCCGTCAGTTGCGCGTCGACGGCTACGGCCGCCGCGTCCGGGTCACCGAGATCTGCCCGGGCCGCGTGGAGACCGAGATCTTCGGCCGTCTGCTCGGTGACATGGAGGCGGCCCAGCGCCAGTTCTACGACGGTTACGAGTCCCTCAAGCCCGAGGACATCGCCGACTCCATCGAGTTCGCCGTCGACTCGCCGCGGCACGTCAACATCGGCCACATCGAGATCCTGCCCACCTTCCAGGTCCCCGGCGGCCTGAACTTCGAGCGCCGGGAGGGCTGAGCGGCATGACCGTCGCCCACACCACAGCGGCCCGGGTGCGCCGCATCAACCCCTCGCCCAGCACGGCTGCCGCCCAGCGCGTGCGCGAGCTCAAGAGCCAGGGGCTCGTCATCCACGACCTCACCGTCGGCGAGCCCGACTTCGACACCCCCGCGCACGTCAAGGCGGCGGCGGTGCGGGCCATCGAGGCGGGGGAGACCAAGTACACCCCCGTCAACGGCACCCCGCGGCTGCGGGCCGCGATCATCGAGAAGCTCCGCTCCCGGCACGGCCTGCACTACACGGACGCGCAGATCACCGTCGGCGGCGGCGCCAAGCAGGTCATCTTCCTCGCGCTCATGGCCACCCTGGACGAAGGCGACGAGGTCGTGGTGCCCGCCCCGTAC
This sequence comes from Streptomyces sp. GbtcB6, assembly GCF_019091475.1. Lineage (NCBI taxonomy): Bacteria > Bacillati > Actinomycetota > Actinomycetes > Kitasatosporales > Streptomycetaceae > Streptomyces > Streptomyces sp. GbtcB6. The sequence continues at coordinate 484,222 of NZ_JAGXJL010000004.1, forward strand.
TGGGTGTCCTACCCCGACATGGTCCTCGCCAACGACGGCACCCCGGTCATCGTGCCCTGCTCCGAGGCCGACGGCTTCAAGCTCACGCCCGGGGCGCTGCGGGGGGCCCTCACCGACCGCACCCGCTGGCTGATCCTCAACACCCCCGGCAACCCCACCGGCGCCGCCTACACGAAGGACGAACTGCGCGCACTCGCCGAGGTCCTCCTCGACCACCCCCGGGTGCGGGTGCTCACCGACGAGATCTACGACGAGATCTGGTACGGCGACGGGCGGAGCCGATCGCTGGCCGCCGTCGAACCGCGCCTGGCCGACCGGGTGTTCCTCACCAACGGCGTGTCCAAGACGTATGCGATGACCGGCTGGCGGATCGGTTACGGAGCCGGTCCCGCCGACCTCGTCTCCGCCGTCAACACCCTTCAGTCGCAGATGTCCTCCTGTCCCTCCTCCGTCAGCCAGGCGGCCGCGGCGGCCGCGCTGACCGGCCCGCAGGACTTCGTCGAGGAGACGGTCCGGACCTACCGTGCCCGGCGCGACACGACCGCCAAGCTCGTCAACGACATTCCCCACCTGAGCTGCACCCCGCCCGCGGGCGGCTTCTACCTGCTGGTGAACTGCGCCGACGCCATCGGCCTGCACACCCCGGACGGCGAGCGCATCGCCGACGACGAGCAGTTCGCCCGCTACCTGCTCGACAGCCGGCAGGTGGCCGTGATCCACGGCTCCGCCTACGGCGCACCGGGCTACTTCCGTATCTCCTTCGCCACCTCCGCCGACGTCCTCACCGAGGCCTGCGCCGGCATCGCCGCGGCCTGTGCCGCCCTCACCCCGGCCACGTCCGCCTGAGAGGCCCCCATGATCACCATCAGTACGAAGTTCGAGCGCCCCGACCCCGATCTCGTCAAGAAGTTGAGCGCCTTCTCCTCCGCGACGATCCACGAGGCCCAGGGCCGTCTGGGCGCCCTCGACTCGGTCATCAAGCCGGTCGACCACCGCATGAAACTCTGCGGCCCGGCCTTCACCGTCGTCTGCGCACCGCGCGACAACCTCATGCTCCAGACCGCGATCCACTACGCCCGGCCCGGTGACGTCATCGTCGTCTCGGGCGGTGCCTACGCGGAGGCCGGTTCCTTCGGTGACGTCCTCGCCAACGCCTGCCGGTCCAAGGGGCTCGGCGGCCTGATCACCGACACCGCCGTCCGGGACACCCAGGAGCTGCGCGAGCTCGGCTTTCCCGACTTCTCCCGCAGCGTCTGCACCAAGGGCACCGTAAAGGAGACCGTCGGCCCCCTCTGCGAGCCGGTCACCGTCGGCGGCCAGCTGATCCGGCCCGGAGACGTCGTCAACGCGGACGCCGACGGCGTGGTGGTCGTGCGACGGGAGGACCTGGCCGAGGCGATCGCCGCCTCCCAGCGGCGCATCGACACCGAGACCGACTTCATCGCCGCGTACCGGTCGGGCAGGACCGTGGCCGAGATCTGCAACCTGGCGCCGCTCCTCGCCGCGAAGGGCGTGGTGATCGACGAGTAGGGCACCGGCCGCCAACCTACGGTGCGGGTGGCCTCCGGAGCGGAATGGTCAATGCCTGCCGATGAGGCGGTTTGCGTGGCGCCTGCATTGATCAAAGCCGGTGCAAACTTTCGGGGCGGCGCCGAACCGGCGCCGTCCCATCGGCACCCCTCCTCCCCAAGGTGTCCTAACCTCCCCTCAGTTCCAGCGAACACATGACTGGATTTCACGGGTCGCACGCGCCGAACGCCGGTGCCTTCAGCGGCCGGGGGGAGACAACGCGTTCATGGGACGCAGACATCCGCTGGTGGCGTCCGCGAGCCTCGCGGTGCTGTTCGTCGGCTGCCTCGGGTCGGGCGCCGCCCACGCGGACACCGTCGCCGGTACGGCGCTGTACGTCGACGACGCGGCCGCCGGCTGCAGCGACACCGGTCCCGGTTCGGCGGCGGAGCCCTTCTGCCAGATCCAGCCGGCCGCGGACGCCGCGGCTGCCGGGGACACCGTGTGGATCACGGGGAACGGGACGCCCTATGCGCCGGTGACCATCAGGTCCACGGGCACCGCGGACGCACCCGTCAGGTTCTTCGCCGCGTCCGGCAGCAGCTCGTCCGTCGTCGTCGCGGGCAAGGCCTCCGCGGTCACCTTCTCCGGCGCCCGGTACGTCGACATGGCCGGGATCCGCGTCCGTACGGCCGGGGCCACCGCCCTGGCCGTCGCGGACTCGCAGCACATCACCTACCGCGTCGCCTACGCACAGAGCACCCTCGCCACCACCGCTCCGCTGATGGCGGTCGACGGCTCCTCCTCCGACATCTCGCTCACCCGCCTCCACGTCGTCCTGCCCTCCGGGCCGGGCTTCACCGCCGCGGCCGGGGCGCGGAACATCACGCTCGCCGGAGACCTCTTCGAGGGCGGCGGTGTCGAGGCCGCGGGCACCACGGGCATCGACCTCGCGGGCGACACCTTTTCGACCGTCTGCGGCGACGCGGTCAGCCTGACCGACGGCACTTCGGGCTCGGTGGAGAACGTCGTGGCCCGGGCCGACGGTACGACGACGTGCTCCGGCACCGGCACCCCGGCCGAGATCACCGTGGACGCCGCCTCGGCCCCGCAGATCACCGCGGACCACAACGCGGTCAACCCGCTGTCGACGGGCACGGACTACGACTGGGCAGGCACCGCGTACGCCACCGCGCAGGCGCTCGGGGCGGGCACCGGGCAGGGCACCCACGACCTGGACCAGACGGATCTGACGATCCCCGCGCTCGGGCTGCCCGCCGAGCACTCGCCGCTCATCGACTCGGGTGACGCCGACGCTCCGGGCGAGCAGTCCACGGACATCGACGGCCACTCCCGGGTCGACGATCCCCTGGTCCCGGACACCGGCGCGGGCGCCGGCCATGTCGACCGGGGTGCCACGGAGTTCCAGGACCCGCTCACCGTGAGCGGGGTCGTCATGGGCGCCGGGTACGTCGGCGTTCCGGTCACCGCCACCGCGCGGTTCGGTAATCCCTGGTCGGACTCGCTGGCCGGGTTCACGTACACCTTCGACTTCGGGGACGGTACGACCGTCACCTCCACCACCGGTTCGGCCACCCACACCTACACCCAGGCCACCACGAGCGGCGACATCCAGGTCGTGGTGCTGGTGGACAGGGCCGACGGCACCCGGGTCGGCGGCGCCGACGTCTGGTACCGGGTCGATCCGGCACCGGACCTCGCCTCGACGGTCGGCTGTGGCACCAACCCCTCGGCGCCGGACGCGGCCACCTGCGAGTACGCCATCGACTTCGATCCGTACGCGATCACGAGTGACCAGATCACCTTCGGCGACGGTTCGAAGGCCGTTTCCGCCACCGCCCTCAGTGACACGCTGAAGCACACCTACCCGGGTCCCGGCACCTACACCGTCACGCAGAAAATCACCGACGCCGGCGGGCGGACCGTCACCACGACCGCCAAGGCCACGGTCGGCGCGGCCTTCGTCGGTGCGGGCCCCAAGCGCCTGCTGGACACCCGGAACGGGACGGGCGCGCCCAAGCGGACCGTGGGCGCCGGCGGTGTGGTCCGGCTGAAGGTCCTCGGGGTGGGCGGCGTCCCGGCGTCCGGGGTCACGGCGGTGGCGCTGAACGTCACCGACACCGGCGCCACCGCCACCAGTTATGTGACGGCCTACCCGGACGGCACCACCCGCCCGACCGCCTCGAACCTCAACTTCCGGGCCGGGCAGGTCGATCCGAACCTGGTCACCGTCAAGGTGGGCGCCGACGGCTACGTCGATCTCTACAACGCGCACGGCACGGTGAACCTCGTCGCCGACCTGGAGGGCTACTACACCACCAAGGCCGTCAAGGACACGCAGGACATGTCGGGCCTGGCCCCGGTGACCCCCACCCGGGTGCTGGACACCCGCTCCGGCACCGGTGCGCCCAAGGGTGCGGTCGGCCCCCGCAGCACCACGACCGTCACCCTGCCGAAGTACACCCGGGGCGGGGCCACCGTCGGCGCCGTCCTCGACGTCACCGTGACCGGAGGCACCAGCAGCGGCTACATCACCGTCGCCTGCGACGGCCCCAACCCGCCGACCACGTCCACCCTCGACTACCGGGCCGGGCAGACCGTCTCCAACCTGGTCATCCCCTGCGCGTACTCCGGCGTGTTCCACATCTACAACAGCGCCGGGCACGTCCAGCTGATCGCCGACCTCCAAGCGGTGTACACCGACGACTTGGCCAACTCGGGCGAGGACCCGAGCGCCCGCGTCGGCGGACCGTTCGTGGGGACCACGCCGACCCGTTTCCTCGACACCCGCACGGGCCTGGGCGCGGCCGCCAGACCGCTGGGCGCGAACGGCACCCTCACCGTCAAGGTCGCCGGTGTCCACGGGGTCCCGGCGGGAGCCTCCGCGGTGCTGGTCAACCTCACGGGCGTCGCTCCGACCGCCAACACCCACCTGACCGCCTACGGTGACGGCAGCCTGCCGAACGTGTCCGACGACAACCTGGCCGCGGGGCAGACCCGGCCGGTCCTGGCCGTGGTGCCGGTCGGAGCCGACGGCTCCGTCCGCATCCACAACGCGCTCGGCTCGGTCGGCGTCGTCGCCGACCTGGAGGGTTACTTCGGCTGACCCGCGCGCACCCGGATCCCGGTCAGTACGCCGTCGCCCACCTCGTGCAGGGCGACGGCGAACTCCTTCTCCGCGGTGAGGAGTTCGTGGAACGCGGTCACCTGGTCGCGGTGGCTCACCGCGTTGTCGACGGCCACGATGCCGTACGGCCTCAGGATGCGCCGCAGTTGCGGCCAGTAGTCCACGTAGGCCGGTCGCTCGGCGTCGAGGACGACCAGGTCGACGGAGGCGTCGGGGGTCCTGGCCAGGGTCTCGGCGCCGTCGCCGTGGACGACGTCCGCGTACTCCCGGACTCCGGCCCGGTCCAGGTTGGCCAGCGCGGCGGTGACCCGGTCCGCGTCGATCTCCACCGTCGTCAGGCGGCCGCCGGTGTCGCGGACCGCGTCGGCGAACCAGATCGCCGAGTAGCCGTTGGACGTGCCGATCTCCAGGACGGACGTGGCGCGCCGGGCCCTGATCAGCGTCGAGACCAGCCGGGCCGCGTCCGGGGTCATGTTGCGCAGCCTCAGCAGCCGGTCGGCCAGCGGGCCGTCGTGTGCCCGTCCCTCCTCGTAGAGGTCGTCGAGAACACGCGCCAGCTGGTCGTCCACGGAGGCTCCCCTCGTCGGTGTGCCCGTCGTTGCTAGCACGTCCGGCGGGGAGCCGTACATCGAAATACATCCAGGAGGGGCTCAGCCCGCGTTGAGCTCCGTCAGCTCGGCCAGCGGCAGCGTGTGCTGGGTGTGCAGGACCTTCGCGCGCAGGTAGCGGACGTTGTGGGCGGTGCTGAAGACGCCGGTCGGGACGCGGTCGCGGACGGTGACGCCGAGGCCGCGCAACTGCTCGGCCTTGTCGGGGTTGTTGGAGAGCAGGTCGAGGTCGGTGATCCCGAGGGCGGCCAGCATCTGGGCGGCGGCGGTGTAGTCGCGGGCGTCCTCGGGGAGGCCGAGGGCGGCGTTCGCCTCGTAGGTGTCGAGGCCCTGGTCCTGGAGGGCGTAGGCGTCGAGCTTGTTGTAGAGGCCGATGCCGCGGCCCTCCTGGCGCAGGTAGAGCAGGACGCCGCCGCGGTCGGCGATGCGCTCGACGGCCTCGCGCAGCTGGGGGCCGCAGTCGCAGCGGGCCGAGCCGAAGACGTCGCCGGTCAGGCACTCGGAGTGCAGACGCACCAGCGGGAGGGTGCCGGGCGCGGGCTCGCCGATGACGACGGCGACGTGCTCCTGCCCGTCGGTCAGGCCATGGAACGTGACGAGCTCGGTGTTGACGCTGTAACCGTCGTTGAAGCGCAGCGGGACCCGGACACGGGCGCGCTGGGTGGCGGCGGGGAAGTCGGTCATCGGGGTCTCCAGTGGGACGTCGCGGGTGCCTGCTTCAGATTTGAAGCAGATCCACGGCTGGAACCTTACCCCATGCTTTAAATTTGAAGCAACAGATTTCCGTACGGTTTCGGGAAATCGAGTGCACGATCCGGGTTCGCGAGCCGGGTTCAGGATCCGGAACAGGGCGACGACGACCGGCGTCGCCACGGCAGCTTGTCCGACGTGGGGCGGGGGGTCGACTCGTCGCCCTCCAGCGCTCGCGCGATCACGGAGCTGATCTCCTCCAGCTGCTCCACCTGCTCGTCGGAGAGATGGTCGAAGACCGCCGCCCGTACGGTCTCCACATGTCCCGGCGCCGTGCGCTCCAGCACCGCCATGCCCTCGTCCGTCAGGATCGCGAAGCTGCTCCGCTTGTCCCACTGGCAGTCCTCGCGCCGGACCAGCCCGTCCTTCTCCAGCCGCGTCACGGCGTACGTCAGCCGACTCCGGGTGATCTTCGCCTTCTGGGCGAGATCGGTCATGCGCAGCTTGCGCTCCGGCTCCTCGGAGAGGTTGGCGAGGATGCCGTAGTACAGGTGCGGCATGCCGGCGTCCTGCTGGAGCTGCCGGTCGATCGCGTCCTCGAGGAGGTTCGTCGCCGCCATGTAGGCGCGCCAGGCGCGCTGCTCCTTCGGGGTGAGCCAGCGAGTCGTCATGCGACCAGTGTAGGTTTGTTTCAAACTTTAACCAAGCGTCCGAGTCAGAGCAGCCCACCGACCTGCCCAGCCGCCGCCGAGAGTGAGCGCGTCCGATGCCGTACCCCTTCGTCCTGCTGTCCGCCGCCGTCTCCCTCGACGGCTACCTAGACGACACCGGCCCCGACCGGCTCCTGCTCTCGTCCCCCGCCGACTTCGACCGCGTCGACGAGGTACGCGCCTCCGTGGACGCCATCCTGATCGGCGCCGGCACCATCCGCGCGGACAATCCCCGGCTCCTGGTCAACTCCCCGGAGCGGCGCGCGGCCCGGACCGCCGCCGGCCGGCCCGAGTACCCGCTCAAGGTCACGGTCACCGCGACCGGCGACCTCGACCCGGACGCGAAGTTCTGGCACACCGGCGGCGCGAAGATCGTGTACACGACGGACGAGGGTGCGCGGCGGGCCCACGCCCTCGGGATCGCCGCCGACGTCGTCTCCCTCGGCGCCGACCTCGACTGGCGGCGGCTCCTCGAACACCTGCACGACGTACGGGGCGTGCACCGCCTGATGGTCGAGGGCGGCGGCACCGTCCACACCCAGCTCCTCCAGCAGGGCCTGGCCGACGAACTCCAGCTGGTCCTGGCCCCCCTCTTCGTCGGCGACCCGAAGGCACCGCGTCTGTTCGGGCCGGGCGGATACCAGGCCGGGCGGCTGCGGCTCCTGGACACCCGCCGTATCCAGGACGTCGTCCTCATGCGCTACGAGCCCACGGCCCCCGGCGCGGGCGGGACGGCGTCCGCCGCGGACCGGCACTGGCTGCGGCTCGCCTGCGAACTGGCGGCCGAGTGCCCGCCGTCGCGGACCGCGTTCAGCGTGGGCGCGGTGGTGGTCGCCGCCGACGGCACGGAACTGGCCCGCGGCCACTCCCGGGAGGCCGGCGACCCCGTGGTCCACGCGGAGGAGGCGGCCCTGGCCAAGATCCCCCCGGCCGACCCCCGGCTGGCCACGGCCACGGTCTACACCAGCCTCGAACCCTGCACCCACCGCGCCTCCCGCCCGCACCCCTGCGCCGAGCTGATCCTCCGGGCCGGGGTACGACGGGTGGTGACGGCGTGGCGCGAGCCGGACACGTTCGTGGCGGCGGCCGACGGGACGGGGATGCTGCGGGAGGCGGGGGTACAGGTGCTGGTGCTCGGGGCGTACGAGGACCTGGCGAAGGCGCCGAACGGACATCTCCTCGGCTGAAGCGGAGGGGCGAGCAGGAGGGGCCGGCCGGCGAGGCGGCCGGAAGGCGTCTGCTCGCCTGAGGTCAGCCGAGCCGGTGGCGCAGCGGCTCTGCCGTGGCCGTGGCCGTGCCGGTCGGTGTCTCGGCGGCCGTGAGGCTGGCGAGCAGGGCCAGGCGCTCGGCCGACGGGCTGCCGGGCTCGGCGTGGAAGCAGAGCATGAGCAGACCGTTCGTGCCCAGGATCGCCAGCTTCTCCGTCCGCAGGTCCAGCTCGCCGACCTGCGGATGCCGCAGCAGGGCCTGTCCGCTCTGCTTCGGGCGGACGTCGTGGCGGGCCCACAGATGCCGGAAGCGCTCGCTGTGCACGGACAGCTCGCCGACCAGGGCGGACAGCCGCGGGTCGCCCGGATCCTCCCCGGCCGCCACCCGCAGCGTCGAAGCGAGGCTGGCCGTGGCGAGGTCCCAGTCGCGGTGCAGGGTGCGCACGGCGTCGTTCAGGAACACCTCCCGGGCCAGGTTCGCCCCGGGCCGGTGCGCCGGGGAGAGGGCGACGGCCAGGGGGGTCGCCGCCCGTACGTCGCAGAGCCGCCCGGCCACCACCACGGGCAGCGCGGACCACGACTCAAGGAGCATGCGGATGCCCGCCGGCACCTGCTCGCCGCGGGGCCGGGAGCGCCGGGGCGGGGCGGAGGCCGCGAGCTGGTGGAGATGGGCCGTGCCCTCCGCGTCCAGGTGCAGGGCCTTGGCGAGGGCTTCGACGATCTGCGGGGAGGGATGGCGGTTGCGGCCCTGTTCCAGCCGGATGTAGTACTCCGTGCTCACCCCGGCCAGCAGCGCCAGCTCATGGCGGCGCAGCCCCGGCACCCGCCTGCGGCCCGCGTCCGGCAGCCCGAGCAGCTCCGGACTCAGCAGGGCCCGGCGCGCCCGGAGGTACTCGCCGAGCGGCCCCGGCGCGTGCTTGTCGCTGCCCTGTGCCATGAGGCCAGGCTAGGCGGCGCGGCCGCGCCGATCCTGTCCCCGTGAGTACCACCCTTCACAGGGCGACGACGGATCGGTCCGGCGCTCCTAGTGTCGGCCTCGCCGACCTGCCGCTGGGCCGGCGGGTGTTCCGAGTCAGGAGAGTGCGATGAACACACACCTTGCGGTACGGATCGGCGCGGCCGTGGCCGCCGTCGCGGCCGCGACGGCACTGGCGACCGGTCCCGCGACCGCCGTGTCCCGGTCCGCCGGACACCCGAGCACGGGCGCCGCCGCCGGCTCGGTGTCCGCCCGCGAGACCGCGGCCGACAAGGCGCTGGTCACGTACGTGTACAAGCAGCTGTTCACCTACTACGACACGTCCGTGATCGACAAGTACGTCTCTCCCGACTACATCCAGCACAACCCCAACGTCGCCAACGGCCCCGAGGCGCTGCGCCAGTTGGTGGAGAACCTGAAGGCGACGGCCACCCCGGGCAGCGGGTCGGTCACCACACATGTGATCGCACAGGGCGACCTCGTCCTGCTCCAGACGAGCGCGGGCGCGTCCGCCACGTCCAAGGGCGTGGTGCTCGTCGACGTGTTCCGGGTGGCGAACCACAAGATCGTGGAGCACTGGGACACCATCCAGCCGGTCCCCGCCATCACGGCCAACGGCCACGACATGGTCTCCACGCTCACCTCGCCGCAGACCGACGCCGCCGGCCCGGCCTCGCACACCGCCGCGAGCGAGCGCGTCGTACGCGCCTACGTCCAGCAGCTGACCGGCCGGAAGGACCTCGGCGCGGTCGACCGCTACGTCTCACCGAAGCTGGTCCAGCACGACCCGGCGCTCGCCGACGGCGCGGCCGCGACCAAGCAGGCCTACGCGGACCTCTTCGCCGCGCATCCGCAGTACCAGGCCACCGTCGCCAAGGTCGTCGCCGAGGGCGACCTGGTCGCGGTCCACCTCCACGACCAGAACAGCCCCTCCGACCTGGGCACGTCGGTGTACGAGATCTTCCGGGTGCGAGGCGGGAAGATCGTCGAGCACTGGGCGGTCACCCAGGCCGTCCCGGCCACCTCGGCGAACGGCAACAGCATGTTCTGAGCCGGGGCGTCCGCGCCCGCCGACGAGCCCCCCGCCCCCGCCCTCCGCCTCGTACGAGAGCAGAACGTCATGAGTCAGTCCCGCCCCCGATCCGCCCGACCCGGCGCCGGCCCGGAGGCCGCTCCAGGCGTTGTCCGGCTGGGGGATCCCCTCGTCAACTTCTACCTGGTGGATCACCCCGACGGGCTCACCCTCGTCGACGCGGGCCTGCCCGGACAGCGGGGGCGGCTCCTCGACCACCTGGCCGCCGCCGGCCGGAGCCCGGCCGACATCCGGGCCGTCCTGATCACCCACGCGCACCCCGATCACATCGGTCTCACGGCGGAGCTCCAGCAGGCCGGCGCGGAGGTGTGGGTCCACGAGGACGACCGGGTCATGCTCACGGACGGCCCGCGCAAGGCCATGCGGCACGCCAGGTCCGAACGATCCCCGCTGCCGTACCTCGTCCGCCGTCCCGCCGCGCTCGCCGCCATGGTGTCCCTGGCCCGCCAGGGCGCCTTCACCGCGCCCCCGCCCGCCCGGGCGCGCACGTTCGGCGACGGCGCGCGGTTGGACGGCGTGCCCGGGCGGCCGCTGGCGGTCGCGCTGCCCGGCCACACCCCCGGCAGTACCGGCTTCCACTTCCCCGACCAGGGCCTGTTCTTCACCGGCGACGCCCTGGTCACCCAGGAGGCCTTCACCGGGCACACCGGCCCCTGTCTGGTCTGCCGCGCCTTCACCCACGACTCGGCCGCCGCCCTCGCGTCCCTGGACGCCATCGCCGGGCTGTCCCAGGACACCGTCCTGCTGCCGGGGCACGGTCAGCCGTTCGACGGCGGCCCCCGCGAGGCGGTCGCCCGGGCCCGGCGCCTCGGCGTCCGCTGACCCCGCCGAGGCCTCCGTCGGCCCCGCGCGTTTTAACCCGTGTGACTCACCCTCTTCAGATGGCGTATGCTGGTGTCACCGACGCGGGGTGGAGCAGCTCGGTAGCTCGCTGGGCTCATAACCCAGAGGTCGCAGGTTCAAATCCTGTCCCCGCTACTGAAACTCAGGGCCGGAATCCAAGTTCGAGGATTCCGGCCCTGAGTCATATCCAGGCACGTGTTCCTCATCACGCACGTCCGCACTCATCCGCCCGGCCCACCCCCATTCGCCCCACCCGCTCGCAGCGGCAAACCTGGACGGACAGGCATCGAAGACATCGGACGCGTCGAACACGTGGGACATCAGGGGGGTCGTGTGGCGAGCCGTGGAGAGGCGGAGCAGCACGGCCAGGCATCCGCCCGCACCCTCGTCCGCTACCTGCCCGCGCTGCTGATCGGCGCGGGCGTCTGCTACGACGTCCTCACCCCCCAGCCCTTCACCGCGGTCCCCTTCTTCACGGCCGCCCCGCTGATCGCCGCGCCCCTCTCCGCCCTGCGCACCACCGTCCTCACGGGTCTGGCCGCGCTCCTCGCCACCTACGCCGTGCACGCGCGGTTCGCCGTGCTCCCGGACGCCGACGCCGTGACCGAGGTCGTCACCGTGGTCACCGTCGCCGTCCTCGCCGCCGGCATCAACCGGATCGTCCGCATCGGCGACCAGCGCCTCGCCTCGGCCCGTGAGGTCGCCGAGGCCGCCCAGCGGGCCGTCCTGCCGGAGCCGGCCGAGCGGATCGGCGGCTTCGAGATCGCCGCCCGCTACGAGGCGGCCCAGGAGGGCACCTTCATCGGCGGCGACCTGTACGCCGTCCAGGACACCCCGTACGGCGTGCGGCTGGTCGTCGGCGACGTCCGCGGCAAGGGCATGGGCGCGGTCGCCGCCGTCGCCGTGGTGATCGGCGCGTTCCGGGAGGCCGCCGAGCAGGAGGCCACGCTGGAGGCGGTGGCCGCGCGGCTGGAGCGGGCGCTGGCGCGCGAGGGCGTCCGGCGCGGCGGCATCGACGCCCACGAGGGGTTCACCACCGCCGTACTCGCCGAACTCCCGCACGGCGACGGCACGCTCCGGGTCGTCAACCGCGGTCATCCGCCGCCCCTGCTGCTGCACGGCGACGGCGAGGTGTGCCCGGTGCGGGCGCCGGAGTCCGCGCTGCCGCTCGGGATGGGCGAGCTGGGGGCGTGGCCCGACCGGGCGGCCGAGCACGCGTTCCCGAGCGGGGCCACGCTGCTGCTGCACACCGACGGCCTCTCCGAGGCCCGGGACGCGCACGGCCGGTTCTACGACCCCGAGCGGCGGCTGACCGGTCGTACCGTCACCGCCCCCGGCGCGCTGCTGGCCCGGCTCGCGGCCGAGGTGCGCCGGCACACGGGCGGCGGCATGACGGACGACATGGCGCTGCTCGCCGTACGACGGCCCTGAGCCGCCTGCCCTGTGCTATGTCACACATCGTGTTCGGACGGCCGCCCTCCGCATCACAACTGAGTCACCATCAAAACCTGTGTGACTCCTGAGCTGAGCAGCGAGCACAGCCAACTCGACCTTTTTTGACCGATAGTGGCAGTTAAGTCCAAGCTTTGAAAGCTTAATGATCAAGACGAACGGCTTGGAATCTGATAGCTGGGTCTATTAACGTTCGATAACGCAGCGCGGTCGTCCCAGCCGTCACCCGAGATGGCTCCGTGCGCACGCGCCGAATCCCGCAAGGGAACCGGGGAACCACCACCTTGGGGTGAATCGCACGGCTACCGCCGGGTAGGAAACGGCCGGTATACGCGCGTAGGAGACCTTCCCGCTCCGAACCCGTCAGCTAACCCGGTAGGCGACGGAAGGAAAGGAGTACGCCCGCGTGGCGTCCAACCGGCCTGCTCCGACAGCCCCGTTCGTGCCCAGCCAGCGTCAACCCGACACCTTCGGCTACGGCAGCTACCGCACCGACGAGGGCCCCTTCGAGGAGTGGAACCCCACCGAGGAGTCCCTCGCCTCGGCGCGCGGCCGGCACCGGGTCGCCAAGCAGCGCGGCGGCGGGCTCGCCCGCAGCTCCACGGTTCTCGGCGTCGGCGTCATCGCCGCCGTCGGCGCGGGCGGCATGGCCAGCGCCAACACCGGCAAGCCGCCGGTCTCCATCTCGCTGCCCGACCTGCCGACCTCCGTCGGCTCCCTGCTCGGCGAGGACGGCGGCCACCAGGCCACCCAGACCGCCCTCAGCAGCGTCACCACGACGACCGCCACCGACGCGGACTCCTCCTCGTCCGGCGCCGGTGAGACGCTGCGCAGCCGGATCATCGCCCAGGCCGCGCAGCAGCAGAACCAGCTCGACACCAAGGCCAGCGCCAAGGCCGTCGCCGCCGCCGACAAGGCGGCCGCCGACGCCGAGGCCAAGGCGGAGCAGGCGGCCGCCGCCAAGGCCGCCGACGCCAAGGAGAAGGCCGAGGCCTCCGCGAAGCAGAAGGCCGAGCAGGCCCGGCTCGCCGAGCTGGCCAAGCAGTACACGCTGCCCGTCGTGTCGTACACGATCACCGGTACCTTCGGCCAGGCCGGCTCCATGTGGGCCTCCGGCTACCACACCGGCCTCGACTTCGCCGCGCCCACCGGCACGCTGATCAAGGCCGTGCACAGCGGCACGGTCACCGAGGCGGGCTGGGCCGGCTCCTACGGCTACCGCACGATCATCACCCTCGACGACGGCACCGAGCTGTGGTTCTGCCACCAGTCCTCGATCGGCGTCAAGGTCGGCCAGAAGGTCTCCACCGGCGACGTCATCGGCCGCGTGGGCGCCACCGGCAACGTCACCGGCCCGCACCTCCACCTGGAGGTCCACCCGAACGGCCAGGCCACCGCCATCGACCCGATGACCTGGCTGCGCGGCAAGGGCCTCAACCCCTGACCCGGACCCCACCGACCGGTCTCCGGCGGCCCTGACGGCAACCCCCGACGTCAGGGCCTTCGGTGCGCCCCGCCCCGGGCCGGCGGCGCGCCTCGTACCGTGCGCCTTTACAAGAACTTCGTGTTGCGCCGAGATGGGGCGCCCGGCGACGCGTGTTGAAGTGAGACATGAGTGCTTCTTCCGCTTCCCCCTCCCTCCGTAAGCTCGGCGCCTCCGACCTGGAGGTCTTCCCGCTCGCCCTCGGCGGCAACGTCTTCGGCTGGACCGCCGACGAGGCCACCTCCTTCGCCGTCCTCGACGCCTACGCCGCCGCGGGCGGAAACTTCGTCGACACCGCCGACTCGTACACGGCGTGGATCGAGGGCAACAAGGGCGGCGAGTCCGAGACGATCATCGGCAAGTGGGTCAAGGCGCGCGGCAACCGCGACGACGTCGTCATCGCGACGAAGGTCAGCCAGCACCCCGAGTACCTCGGCCTGTCCGCCGCCAACATCAAGGCCGCCGCCGACGCGTCCCTGCGCCGTCTGGACACCGACCACATCGACCTCTACTACACGCACTTCGACCAGCCCGAGATCCCGGTCGAGGAGATCATCGGCGCGCTGGACGAGCTGGTGCGGGCGGGCAAGGTCCGGCACATCGCCGCGTCCAACATCACCGCTGAGCGCCTCCAGGAGTCCCTGGACTTCTCCGACCGCGAGGGCTTCGCCCGGTACGTCGCCCTCCAGCCCCACTACAACCTGGTCTCCCGCGACACCTACGAGGGCCCCCTCCAGGACCTGGCCTCCCGCACCGGCCTCGCGGCCGTCCCCTACTTCGCCCTGGCCGCCGGCTTCCTCACCGGCAAGTACCGCCCCGGTACGACGGTCGACAGCGCGCGAGCGGGCCGGGCCGCCCAGTACCTGGAGTCCGAGCGCGGCCGGCAGGTCCTCACCGCCCTGGACGAGATCGCCGCGGCCCACGACGCCCCGATCCCCACGGTCGCCCTGGCCTGGCTGGCAGCCCAGCCCACCGTCGCGGCCCCGATCGCCTCGGCCCGCACGGTGGAACAGCTCCCGGCACTGCTGGGCGTGGCGGACCTGAACCTGACAGACCAGGAACTGGCACGACTGACGACCACCTCCGCCTGACGGCCCGCCTGACGGCCTCCGCCTGACGGCCCGTCTGCCGGTGCTCTGTCTGGCGGCCCGTCTGGCGGCCCGTCTGACGGTGCTCCGTCTGGCGGCCCGTCTGGCGGCCCGCCTGCCGTGCCCCGCCTGACGGCCCTTGTCCGACGGCCTTCGCTTCCCTCGTTTTCCCTTCTCCGCTGCTCGCATTCGTGTCCGCCGCAACGGTGCTCTGCCCCACGGCGCATCCCGGCGGTGCCGAATCCTCCGCAACCCCGAAGGGCTAGCTCCGGTACGGGTTGTAGGACGGATACGGCACCGCCGCCCCGTACCACCCCGGCGCCCCATAGGCCGGCGGTGCGTAGCCGCCGTACCCCGGCCAGCCGCCCGGCGCAGCCGTCCGTGCCGCGTACTCCAGGGCCGGCCGCACCAGCTCCCGCCGGCTCCACAACTCGGTCAGCAGCTCCCGCTCCCGCACCACGAAGTCGGCCCCCGCCCGCCCCTGCTGCCCCCGGCGCCGCAGCAGCGCGAGCGTCGTCGCGTACCCCTCGTACTCGGCGACCGCCCTCCCCGCCGCCTTCCCGAAGTGGTACGCGGCGTACTCCCTGGCCATCTGCCGCGCCCGCATCGACCCGAGCACGAACGGCTCGGCCGCCCCCAGCCACCCCGCGTAGACGTACGCCGGCAGCTCCTCCCGCACGCTCCGCAGCTCCCGCTGCCGCGTCCAGATCGCCAGCCAGGCCAGCAGCCCGAACGCCGGCACCATGAACATGCCGTACACGGCGAAGAACCCGTACTGCCCGAACGTCGAGGACCCGTTCCAGAACGCGTGCATGCTCATCGCGAGCAGCAGCCCGGCGAGCGGCACCAGCACCCGCCGCGCCCGCTGCCGTTCCCCGGAGAGCGCGGCGATGCCGAAACCGATGCCGGTGAGGACGGTGAAGAGCGGATGCGCGAACGGGGACATCACGATGCGCACGAAGAACGTCGCGGCGGTGACGGAGGCGATCCCGCTGTCCCCGGTCAGCTGGTCGGTCCCGAAGGCCGTACCGAGGTAGAGGATGTTCTCGGTGAACGCGAACCCGGTGGCGGTGACCCCGGCTATCACCACCCCGTCGACGATCCCGGTGAAGTCCCGTCTGCGGAAGAGGAAGACGAGGAGCACGGCCGCCGCCTTCGCCGACTCCTCGACGACCGGCGCTATCACGGTCGCCCCGAGCCGGTCGGCGCTGCTCGGATCCGCGGTCGCCGTCGCTATCCATCTCGTCGCGAAACTGTTGGCGACGATGGCTATCAGCGCGGCCGCGCAGGCGCCCCAGGCGAAGGCGAACAGCACGTTCCGCCAGGGGCCGGGCTGTACCCGGTCGAGCCACCGGAACGCGCCTATGAGCAGCGGCACGGGCAGGACGGCGAGCCCGAGCCCGACGAGAAAGCCCTCCGTCCCCGTCTGCTCCCGCACCAGCGCGAGGATCACCAGGCCGGAGAGGGCGAGCAGCGTGCCCAGCGCCCCGTACCGCACCCAGCGCCGCTGCCACCAGCGAGGATGCCGCAGACCGTCGCCGGCGGGGTCCGGTGGATACGACGGATACGACGGGTATGACGGATGCGACGGATGCTGCGGGTACGGCGAGTACGGCGGCGGGGAGGTGGCCACGGCATCGACCCTAACGAGGTGACTCCTGACGGTGCTGCTCGCTCTGCGGCACCCGGTGCTGTACGCGACGGAAGAGCAGATCGTTCACCACATGTCCCTTGTCCAGTCCCTGGCCCTCGAAACGGGTCAGCGGCCGGTGCGCCGGACGTGGCGCGAAACCGCCGTCGGCCTGCGTGTTCTCGAACTCGGGGTGCGCGTCCAGCACTTCGAGCATCTGCTCGGCGTACGGCTCCCAGTCGGTCGCGCAGTGCACGATCGCCCCGGGCCGCAGCCGGGTCGCGGCGAGATCGAGGAACTCGGCCTGGATCAGCCGCCGCTTGTGGTGCCGCTTCTTCGGCCAGGGGTCCGGGAAGTACACGCGCAGCCCGTCCAGCGAGTCCGGCGCCAGCATCTCCCGGAGCAGGATGATCGCGTCGCCGTTCCCGACGCGGACGTTGGACAGCCCGTTCTGGTCGGCGAGGTTGAGCAGGTTCCCCTGCCCAGGCGTGTGCACGTCGACGGCGAGGATGTTGACGCCCGGGTCCTCGGCGGCCATCTGCGCGGTCGCCTCGCCCATCCCGAACCCGATCTCCAGCACCACCGGGTCGCCGTTCCCGAACAGCTCGCCGAGGTCGATGACCTGCTGCCCGTCGATGTCCAGGCCCCACTTGGGCCACAGCCGCTGCAGCGCGTCGGCCTGCCCGGCGGTGACCCGGCTGCGGCGCGGCTGGAAGCTGCGGATCCGCCGCTCGAAGTGCGACCCGGCCGGATCGGCCCTGGGCCCGTCCGGGAACCGCGGCTCGCCCTTGGCCCGGGTGTGCCGGACGGACACCCCGGGGGCGTGGTGAGGGTGCTCACCGGGAGCATGCTCGGCGGGCTGAGGGGCTTCGGGGGCATTGAGGGAGTCAGACACAGTGGGTCGATTTTACGGCCCCTGCGGGACGGCCTGCGGGGTGTCACACCGAGCCCAGCGTCTCCAGCGCCCGCCGCGCCACCTCCCGGCCGATCGGCAGCGAGGCGGTCGCCGCGGGCGAGGGCGCGTTCAGCACGTGGACCGCGCGCGGCGCCTCCTTGATCAGGAAGTCGTCGACGAGTGTCCCGTCCCGCAGCACGGCCTGCGCCCGCACCCCCGCGGCCGCCCGCACCAGGTCCCCCACCTCGGCAGCGGGCAGCAGCCGCCGTACGGCCGCCGTGAACGCCTTCTTCGACACCGACCGGAGCAGTTCCCCGCCCCCGTACCGCCAGTGCCGCCGCGCCAGCGCCCAGGCCCCCGGCCAGGCCAGCGTCCCGGCGACCTCCCGCGGCCGTACGACGCCCCACCCGTACCCCTCCCGGGCCAGCGCCGGCACCGCGTTGGGTCCGATGTGCACGCCTCCGTCGATCCCGCGCGTGAGATGCACCCCGAGGAACGGGAACGCCGGGTCCGGCACCGGGTACACCAGCCCCCGCACCAGCTCCGGCCGCGCCAGCTCGTAGTACTCCCCGCGGAACGGCACGATCCGCATCCCCGGCTCGTCCCCGGTCAGCCGCGCGACCTCGTCGCAGTACAGCCCCGCGCAGTTGACCAGCACGCGCGCGCGTACGACGTCCCCGCGCGAGGTGAGCACGGCCACGCCCCGCTCCGGCCGCCGGTCCACGCGGACCACCCGGGCGCCGTACCGGATCTCCGCCCCCGAGGCCTCCCCGAGCTGCCGGGCGACCCCCACGAAGTCGCACACCCCGGTCGTCCCGACGTGTATGGCGGCGAGCCCCCGCACCTCGGGCTCGTACTCCCCGATCTGCGAGGCCCCGAGCTCCCGCACCGGTATGCCGTTCTCCCGGCCGCGCTGCACCAGGGCGTGCAGCCGGGGCAGCTCGGCCCGCTCGGTGGCGACGATCAGCTTGCCGGTGACGGCGTGCGCGATGCCGTACTCCGCGCAGAACTTGACCATCTCCGCGGCACCCTTGACGGCGTACCGCGCCTTCAGCGACCCGGGCCGGTAGTAGATCCCGCTGTGGATGACCCCGCTGTTCCGGCCCGTCTGGTGCCTCGCCGGCCCGGCCTCCTTCTCCAGCACGGTGACCCGGATCCCGGGCGCGGCACGGGTGATCGCGTACGCGGTGGACAGCCCGACGATCCCACCCCCGACGACGAGCACATCACAGTCGTACGCAACCCCGGCAGACACCTGCACCACCTCCCACGCTCGATAGTGCACTGCGCCACTGACAGCCACTTCAAACGCACGGGACCGCGGCGCGCCTCTTCAGGGCCTGGGGACATGCGCCCCGCAAGGGGCGCGGGGAACTGCGCGACCAGCCCCCACGCACCCGCACCCGCCGGCCGGACAGAATCCGGCAGACGCCCAGGCGCCCCTCACGCCGGCGCCATCAGCAGCGGACGCGCCCGCTCCCGCAGCTCCACCACCCTCGGCTCGTCCCCGTACGGCTCCAGCCGGTGCAGCAGATCCTTCACGTACTCCGTCGTCCGCGCCGACGAGATCCGCCCGGCCACCTCCACGGCCCGCACCCCCTGCTCGCAGGCCGCGTCGAGGTTGCCCGACTCCAGTTCGGCGACGGCCGAGACGACCAGCCGCAGCCCGTGCGACCGCACGAACTCCTCCGTCGGCTTGGACAGCGCCTGCTCCGTGAAGCGCCGCACCTGCCGCGGGGCCTTCAGGTCCCGGTAGCACTCGGCCGCGTCGGCGGCGAACCGGTCGTAGCCGTAGAAACCGAGCCAGGAGGGATCGTTGTCCCCCTCCCGCGCCCGCTCCAGCCACCCCTCCGCGGCCTTCAGTGCGGCCCCCGCGGCCTGTGCGTCACCCGCACGCGCGTGTGCCCGCGCCTCGACCAGCCGGAAGAAGCTCATGGTCCGCGCGGTCGCCAGCCCCCGGTTCCGCTCCACCGCGGCCTGCGCGAGGTCGACGCCCTCGTCGCCGAACCCCCGGTAGGTCGCCTGCAACGACATCGATGCCAGGACATACCCGCCGAGCGGCACGTCGGCCGCCGCGCGGGCGAGCCGCAGCGCCTGGATGTAGTACCGCTGCGCGGCCTCCTGCTGTCCGGTGTCGAAGGCCATCCACCCGGCCAGCCGCGTCAGTTCGGCACTCGCCCCGAACAGCGCCCGCCCGACCTCGTCGGAGTACGCGCCGAGCAGCAGCGGTGCCGCCTCCACGCGTAAACACTCCGGCACCATCGACGACCGCCAGTCGCCGCCGCCGTACTTGGAGTCCCAGCGTCTGGCGTCCTCGGCGGCCTCCCGCAGCTTCTGCACGTCGCTGTGGCCGACTTTGAGCGGTGCGCCGGCACCGTCCGCGGCGTTCGCCTCGCGCGCGACCGAACTGTCGGCGGGGGTTATCAGCCAACGCGAGGCGGGCGTTGCGTATGCGCTTACCGCGAACGATCCGGCCAGCGACTGCCAGATGCCGCCGGTACCGGCCCGGCGGCCGGCGAGGTCGAGGCGGTACAGCTCCGTCGCCGACCGCACCGCCTGGCCGACGTCCCTGGGGAAGGCGAGGCCCACTTCGGGGGCGGGATCCGCGTCCGCCAGGCCGATCTCGTGGAGCGGCACCGGGCGGCCGAGCTTCTGGCCGATCGCGGCAGCGATGAGGTGCGGGGCGGCGCCCTGCGGCACCATGCCCTTCGACACCCAGCGCGCCACCGACGTCTTGTCGTAGCGAAGAGTCAACCCGCGTTGAGCGCCAAGATCGTTGACGCGTCGCGCGAGTCCTGCGTTGCTGATTCCCGCGAGGGCGAGAACGGCGCCGAGTTTTTCGTTCGGCCCGCGTTGCTCCCTGGACATGCGCCACCCCTCGACACAGACGGCTGCCGCGCTGGCATAACCACGCGGCATTCGTAAACCCAGCGTAGTTCGCCGCATCCCAAGCGTTAAGAGGCATTGTTCCGGATGGCGGGATTGTGGTCCGTACGCGAGTGCGGCCCGTATACGCACCGTGCACGACCTGTCGCGGCGTGCCCCCGCCGTGTGGCCGTGCGCCCGTCCGTGCGCTCTTCTCCGGCCAACGGGGGAGCGGTTCCATGGCTAGTGCGTGGGTCGGCCCGCTGTACTGGATCCAGTGGGCTGGGGGACACCGCCACCTTCATCCCCGCGGGTGGCGGACCGGTCCGGGAGGCGATGCCCGCCTCCCGGACTGTGCGCGTTCGGGCACACGCGCGTGCGATGCGCAAAGCATGTACGGAGCGTGCGCAAGCCCGTGTGGTCATCGCCGATTTGGCCGAAAACCGACCCCACCTTTTGCGGGTGATCAACGCTCCCACCACGGGAATTGAGGGCGCGAAGGGCGTTTTGGGGGAGCGTACGGGGGCGCATTCGCGTCGCAGTCGCCCGCTGCCGTAAGGCGGTTGGCTCCCGCCGAGACTCTTCCACAGCACGCGCGCGTGGCCGGTCCTGCGGCAACTCCGTGAAATCTTCCAGGGATCAAAGGCGGCCCCACCGCCCCTCCGGAGCGCGTCCTTCATGGCAGCATGGGGACCCGGTTCGTACCGTGCATGGTTGTCCACAGCCTGTGGAGGCGTCGATGCGGTGGTTGGTGGGATGGAGCAGCACCGCCTCCGGTGCCGCCACGATCGGCTCCGCCGGCGCCATGGGCTACGACGGCGAGACCGTCCACCCCGTCGGCTCCCAGCTCCTGTGGGGCGACCCCGATCCGCTCTGGGCGGTCGGCGACTGGCGCCCCGACGAGGTACGCGTCATCAAGGCCGACGCGCAGAACCGCATCGCCGTCCTCGGCACCTGCGGCGCCACCGACGAGGAGCTGCGCCTCGGCCTCTTCACGGCGCGCGGGGGCGCACTCCGGCATCTGACCGCCTGGCCCGGCAGCTACACCGCCGTCGTCCAGGTCGGCCGCCGGGTCACCGTCTGCGGCGACCTCGCGGGCGCCCGCCCGGTCTTCTACAGCCCCTGGGCAGGCGGTACGGCCTACGCCACGGCCGCGCTCCCGCTCGCCGACCTCATCGAGGCCAACCTCGACTACGGCCACCTCGCGGCCCTCCTCGCCGCCCCCGACGTACCGGCCGCGCTGCACGACTCGACCCCTTACGAGGGCGTGCGGCGCATTCCGCCGGGGCATGCGCTGATCCTGCGCACCGGGGCGCGCGAGGTCGCCGGGTACGAGCATGTGGCCTCGCTCGCGGTCGCGGCACCCTCCGCCGACCCCGACCGTGCGGTGGACGCCGTACGGGACGCACTCGTAGAGGCGGTACGCGCGCGTCTGTCGGCACCCCGGCACGTCCCGGACATCGACCCAGGTCCGGTACCCGGCATGGGCCCCGCCGAGCGTCGCGCGGCACGCGGGATGCCGGTCCCGGGCATCGGCGCCGACCTCTCCGGCGGCCCGGCGTCGGGGACGCTCGCGCTGCTCGCTGCGGGCCTGCCCGGCATGCCCGGCACGGTCCTCGGCCACGGCACGGGCGCCGGCGAGCGCCTCCTCGCCGTCACCTTCAACGACCTGGCCGTGGGCGGCCGCGAGGCCGAACTCCAACGTGCGGGAACCCTCGCCGCCAACCCGCGCCTGCACCACGTGGTGGTCACCGGCGGCGAGGAGATACTGCCGTACGCCGACCTCGACGGCCCCCTGACCGACGAACCGGGCCCGTCCCTGATCTCCGCGGCCCGGCACCGGGCCCGGCTCGCCGCCGGCAGCGCCGACCACTTCACCGGCTACGGCGCCCGCCAGGTCCTCGACGCACACCCCGCGCGCCTCGCCGACCTGCTGATGGACCGCAAGCGCCGCCACCTCGTCCGCCCGGTCGCCGCCCTGGCCAAGGCCGACGGCTCGGTGATGGTCCCCGCGCGCGTGTACAGCGCGGCGCGCCGACTGGCGCGTACGCCGTACCGCGCGGGCGTCGAGTCCCTCGCCGAGCGCCTGCTGCGGCGCCGGTTCGACGACCCCGGCGGCGCGGTGGGCGCGTCCCTCGCGGCGCTCACCTGGGCGAGACCGGGCCCGGCAGCACGCTGGCTGACCGGCGAGGCCCTCGCTGAAGTATCGGTTCTGCTCCAGGGTTCGGCGAACCGCTCCGGCGTCGGCCCCGGGCAGCGACCCGGGGACTACCGCGCGCGTGCGGTGCTGGCCCGCCACGCGGCCGACATCCGCGTCCTGGAACAGGCGGCCGAGATCCGCTCCCAGCGCCTCCACACGCCCTTCCTCGACAACCAGGTGGTCCGCGCCTGCCGCGACCTCCCCGAAGCACTGCGCGTCCAGCCGGGCGCCCGCGCCGCGATCCTCCGCACGGTCCTGGAGGGCGCCGGCGTCACCGACCTCCCGCCGGGCTGGGGCGCCCCCTCCCACGCCTCCTCGGCGGCCGCCACCCGCACGGGGCTGCGCGTGGCGGCCGACGACCTGATCTCCCTCTTCGCGACGCCGCTGCTGGCGCAGGCGGGCCTGGTGGAGGCGAGGGTGGTCCGCAAGGCGCTCCGCGCGGCGGCCGCGGGCGAGCCGTTGCCGCTGGACGGGCTGGCCGACCTGGTCTCCCTGGAGCTGTGGCTCCGCCGGCTCCTCTCCCGCCGGGGCACGTGCTGGACGGGGACACCGGCACGCGCACGTGCGGTCCCTGCGGGGATCACGCCGATGAGGGGGGCGTTGGCGTCGGGGGCGTGAGGTTGTGAGGGGGGCCGCCGTATCTGGGGGCTGCCGCCCCCAGGCCCCCGCATCGGGGGTGGAGCCCTCGTGATTCGGCTGCCCGCCGGTGGGGGCTGATCGCGCAGTTCCCCGCGCCCCTTACGGGGCGCTCCCGTCGCGTCAGCTGCATAGCTGCGGGCAGCGTCGCAGCTACTCACCCAGCTGCGGGCAGTCGTGCCGCTGGGGCGGCACGGGTGGGCGCAGCGGCACCCTGCCAGCGCCGGTAAGCGTCCCCACCCCCCAGCCCTACCCCGGGCAGCCCTCGACGCCGACGTCGGCACTCCCCGCCCCGCCCCCACCCCGCGCAACCCGCAACCCCCGGCGTCGAAACTCCGTGCCCCTTCCCCCCTCCCCGGCGACAATGACCCGGTGCGGTACCGAATCCTGGGCGTGGCCCAAGCCATCGACGACCAGGGCACCCTCATACCCGTCGGCGGCCCCCGCCTCCGCGCCCTGCTCACCGTCCTCGCCCTCCGCCCCACCCGCACCCTCACCCCCGAAACCCTCATCGAGGAGATCTGGGCGACGGACGACGACCCGCCCCAGGACGCCCCGGCCGCCCTCCAGGCACTCGTCGGCCGACTCCGCCGTACCCTCGGCAAGGACAGCATCGCGTCCGGCCCCGGCGGCTACCGCCTGACGGCGACCGAGGACGACATCGACCTGCACGTCTTCGAGCGGCAGGTACGCGAAGGCGCCCGAGCCCTGACCCTCGGCGACCCGGCGACAGCCCACCGCCTCCTCACCACGGCCCTCGCCCTCTGGCGCGGCCCCGCCCTCGCCGACCTCCCCGACCGCACCGCGGCCGCCGCCCGCCCCGAGGCGCTCCGGCTGGAAGCCACCCGCGCCCGCGCCGACGCCGCCCTCCGCCTCGGCCGTGCCGCCGACGCCGTACCGGAGCTGACCGGGCTCACCACGGCCCACCCGTACGACGAACCGCTGCACGCCCTGCTCATCCGCGCCCTGCGCGACACCGGCCGTCCGGCGGACGCCCTCGCCGCGTACGAGACCGCCCGCCGCACCCTCGCCGAAGGCCTCGGCACCGATCCCGGCCCGGAACTCCAGGCGCTGCACGTGTCGTTGCTCATCCAGGAACCCGCCCCCCTCGGCGCACCTCCGCCCCGCACCGGCAACCTCCGTCCGCGTCTTACCTCTTTCGTGGGCCGGGAACCCGAACTCGAAGCCGTTCGTTCCGAATTGCACAGGGCCCGTCTCGTCACCCTCACCGGACCGGGCGGCTCCGGAAAGACCCGTCTCGCCGAGGAGGCCGCCGCCGGGCTCCCGCAGGCATGGCTCGTCGAGCTCGCCCCGCTCGACCGGCCGGAGGCGGTGCCGGGCGCGGTGGTCAGCGCCCTCGGTCTGCGCGAGACCGTGCTCATGACCAATGAGCTGGCGACCGTGCAGAAGGACCCCACGGCCCTGCTCGTCGAGTACTGCGCCCCGCGCAGCCAACTCCTGATCCTTGACAACTGCGAACATGTCATCGAAGCGGCGGCCGCCCTCGCCGAGACCCTGCTCACCCGCTGCCCGGGGCTCACGGTCCTCGCCACCAGCCGTGAACCCCTGGGCGTCCCCGGTGAGTCGGTGCGCCCGGTCGAGCCCCTCGCCCCCGAGCAGGCCCACCGCCTCTTCGAGGAGCGCGCCGCCACCGTCCGCCCCGGCACCGCCGCCGTGCCGAGCGACGCGGCGGCGGTCGACGAGATCTGCCGCCGCCTGGACGGACTGCCGCTCGCCATCGAGCTCGCGGCGGCCCGGCTGCGGCTGCTGACGCCCCGGCAGATCGCCGACCGGCTCGACGACCGCTTCCGCCTGCTCACCGCCGGCAGCCGTACGGTCCTGCCCCGCCAGCAGACCCTGCGCGCGGTCGTCGACTGGTCCTGGGACCTGCTCGACGAGCGGGAGCGGACGATGCTGCGCGAGGTGTCCGTCTTCGCCGGCGGCTGGGACCTCACGGCGGCGGAGGCCGTGTGCACCGGACCGGCCGCCGACCTCGTCGGCGCGCTCGTCGACAAGTCCCTGGTCGTCGCCACCCCGGACGGCGTGCAGGGCACCGGCGGTATGCGGTACCGCATGCTGGAGACCATCCACGAGTACGCCGTCGAGCGCGCCGCGGAGGTCCCCGGGCTGCGCGCGGCGGCCGAGCGGCGGCACGGCGCGTGGGTGCGCGCGCTCGTGGAGGAGGCGGAGCCGAGGCTGCGCTCCGGGGAGCAGCTCCCCTGGATCCGCCGCCTGGAGACCGACCTCGACAACATCCGGGCCGCCCTCGACCGGGCGGTCCGCGCGGGCGACGAGGTACAGGCGGGCCGGATCGTCCTCGCCGTCGGCTGGTTCTGGTGGCTGCGCAACTACCGCCAGGAGGCGACGGTCTCGGTGCGCGCGGTACTGCGCCTGGGCGCCGCCCGGGACGCCCTGCCCGAGGGCGCCGGTCCGGACGAGCTGCGTGCGCTCGCCGACGCCGCGGACCCCGTCGGCGCACTCCTGGCCGCCCCCGGCGCCGAGGCCGGGCACCCGCTGTACGAACTGCGCATGGACCTCAGGCTGCTCGACCTGTTCCTGGCCTCCGAGTCCGGCCAGCCCGACCTGGTGGCGGACGAGCGGACTCCGCGGTACGTCGCGCTCGTCCGGGCCGCCTTCGAGGCGGGCGGTCCCCGGGCCGCCCGGCTGCCGGGCATCATCTGGCCGCTCACCGCGTGGACCCTGGGCGGCCCCGCCGTGGACATCGCCCCCGACATGTCCGCCGTGGTCGCCAACTGCCGGGAGCACGGCGGTGACTGGGAGGTCGGCGTCACCCTGATGTACCGCACCCACATCATGGTCGACTCGCCCGGCAACCTGCGGGGCGTCGACGAGGACCTGGCCGAGCTGCGCGTCCTCAGCCGGCGGGTCGGGGACCGCTGGATGGGCGCGCAGGTGTGCAGCGCGGCCGGCGAGGCGGCCATGGCGCGCGGCCGGTTCCCGGCGGCGGAGACCGAGTACCGGGAGGCACTGCGGCTCGCCCACGAGGTCGGCGCGTACGCGGAGACGCCGTTCCTGCTGGCGCGGCTCGCCGAGATCGCCTTCCGCTCCGGTGACCGGGCGGGTGCCCAGATCACCCTCGACCGGGCGGGCGAGGCCTCCGACCGGTACGGGGTGGCGGAGTCGAAGGCGTACGTGGCGCTGCTGCGGGCGATCCTGGCCCACTACGACGGGGACCTGCCCCGGGCGCGCGATTGCTACGAGACCGCCCGGGCCGCGACGGCGGCCGGCTCCGCGCCACCGCAGTTCGGGGCCGCGATCCGCGCGGTCGAGGCAATGCTCACGGCCCTGGAGCACGGCCCCGCGCGGGCGCTGCCGATCGTGGCCCAGGGGTTGCGCGAGGCGGTGGAGTACCGGAGCGCCGAGGTGATCACGGCGGCGCTGGTGGACATCGGCGCCGACCTGCTGGCCCGGCTCGGCGATCTGGCGGGGGCGGTACGGCTGTATGCCGCCGCCGACCACTGGCGCGCCGGGAGCATCCGCCCCGAGCCGGAGCGCACCCGCGCAGAGGAGGTCGACGCGGCCGCCCGCGCGACGCTGACCCCGCAGCACTACGCGGCCGAGCGCTCGCGCGGTGCCTCCCTCACCGAGGAGGACGCGCTGCGCGAACTGAGCAGCACACCGACCGCCGCCACCGGCACCTGAGCCAGGGCACCGACCGCTACCGGCAGGTGAACTTCGACTCGGCCCAGTCGGCGAGCGCCAGCGTGTCGAAGGAGGTCCGCGGTTCGACCGCCAGACGCACGGTCCGGTGCCCGGTCAGGTCCACATGGACGGGTACGGCGGCCTGTCCGCCCTCGACCACCCCGGACCGCCACAGCCGCACCCCGTCCGCGTAGACGGCGAAGGTGACCTTGCCGAGGCCGAGGGTCATGTCGTCGACGCCGGCCATCGCGTCGTAGGCGGTGCACTGCCGGTTGAGGTCGATGGTGACGGAGGACCGGCCGTGCACGGTGACGCCGTGCGCGTACTCCTTGCCGGCGACCGTCACGCCGTACCGCTGCCACACCCAGCTGCTCTCGCCGAACCGCATCTCGGGCCGGGTGCCGTCGCCGTTGACGTCGAAGCGCAGCTCGCTCCACTGGTAGACGACCGGGGCGGGCGGCGGAGTGGGCGTCGGCGTGGGGGTGGGGGTCGGTCTCGGAGTCGGCGTGGGTGACGGGGTGGCGGTCGGCTTCGGACTCGGGGTGGGACGCGGACTCGGGGTCGGCGTCGGCGTGGGTGTCGGGGTCGGGGTCGGTTCGGGGGCGAGGACGACCGGCTCGGGTTCCGGCTTCTTCTTCGTCGGGGTGGGGGTCGGTGCCCCGGGCCGCACGGCCGGCGCGGACGGGGCGGGTTTTACGGCCTCCTTGACCGGGTGGCTGTCGTTCGTCAGGGCGAGGGCCACCACGGCGATCGCCGCCGCGACCACTCCGGCGGCGATACCGGCCTTCACCGGCCCCGCGAGCCCCTCCGAGGCGGCGGCACCCCCGGCCCCGCCGCCCGTCCCGCCGGACGAACCGCTGGCCGCGGCGGCCGCACCCGCGGCCCCCACCCCGGCGCCCTCGGCGACGATCCCGAGCGCCTTCGCGTACCCAGCCGCCCCGAACCAGCCGATGACCGCGACCGGTACGACGGCCGGGATACCGCTCGCGACCTCTTCGATCTGGGCGGCGGCCAGCCGGCACTTGGCGCACTCCTCCAGGTGCTTGCGCAGCCCCCGCTCGGCGCGGACCCGCAGCTTGCGGCGGGCGTAGCCGCCGAGCTGGTCGGCGTAGCGGGCGCACTCCTCGTCGTCGATGAGGGAGGCGCTCACATGGGCCTGGAGGTAGGCCTGCTTGAGGCCCTCACGGGCCCGGCTGGCGAGGACCCGCGTGCCGTTGGCGTCCAGCCCGAAGAGGGTGGCCACCTCGCTCGGCGACTCGTCCTCGACCTCGGTGTGCCACAGCACGGCCTGCCAGCGCTCGGGCAGCGAACGGAAGGCCTGCATCGCCATCGACTGCTCGGCATCGTGCATCGCGCGCACATCCGCGGCGAGGTCCAGGCCCGCTCCGAAGGAGCCGACGGACGCGGTGTCGTCGGACACCTCGGAGCCGCGCGAGGACTGCGCCGCGAACAGTGCGAAGTCGTCGACGAGTTGCTCTCGCCTGGCCGACTTGATCCACTGTGCGGCGACCCGCCGTACCGAGGTGAGCAGATAGGCGCGCACGGCGTACTCGGGTCCGGACCCGCCGCGCACCGCCTGCAGCATGCGGGCGAACACCTCGGCGGTCAGGTCGTCGGCGGTGTGCCCGTCCCGGCAACAGGTCCGCGCATAGCGCCGTACCGCGTCCGCGTGCCGCCGGTACAGCTCCTCGTACGCCGAGTCGTCGCCGGCCCGCATCCGCTCGATCAACTGGCTGTCGGGGTGCGGAAGTTTACGGAGCGGCGGCAGGACACTCCCGTCACGCTGTGCCGGAACGTTCCCTTCCGGCGGTTCGCCGACCGGCGGTACCGCGGCCCGCCCGCCCTGGCTGGGCACCTGCGGCGAGGTCGTTTCCTCACCGACGGACTCGTCCCACCCGTCAACGCTCATCGCGGAACGCCCCCGATGCCTGCCCAACCGACCGAATCACCGGCTCAGACTGCCACACCGGCTTTTGCCCGGGCCCCGGAGCGAAGAGACGGTCACCCGTAAGGGAAAACGCCGGGACTACAGCGCCCCATAAGGGGCGCGGGGAACTGCGCGACCAGCCACAACTCACCCGCACCCGCCCACGGTCATGCCCCGGCACACGCTGCCGCGCTCCCGCGGGCACCGCAAGCCACCATCACTGCCGGGACCGCAGCCCCTCCAGCAAGATGTCCAGCAACCGAGCCGAAGCCGCCGCCTGCTGCGCAGCATCCGGCAGGGACGGAGCCGCCGTGGCGATCACCAGCAGCACGTCGGACACCGAGACGTCCGGGCGCAACTGGCCCGCTTCCCGGGCCCGTTCCACCAGCCGCCCCACGACGTCGAGCAGCGCGGCCGCGCCCGCGTCGTCGGCGACGTCGGCCACCGGCTCCCGCTCCTCCGGAACCAGCCGCAACTCGCCGGCCCCCGGCTGCGTCCGCTGCTGCGGCACCCGGGCCTCCTCGGTCCCGGAGTCGGCCCCGGAACCGCCGATCTCCTCCGGCACCCCGACCCGAAGCACCTGCGGCGGCAACAACCGCCCGGCCCCCGACGCCACCGAGGTCCGCAGGAAGCGCGACAGCGCCGACCACGGCTCGTCCTCCTGCCCGAGCGCGGCCTGCGCCTGGTCGGTCAGCCGGGAGGTCTCCTCCTCGGCTATCCGCCGTACCAGCACGTCCTTGCTGGGGAAGCGCCGGTACACGGTGCCGACCCCGACCCGCGCACGTCGCGCCACGTCCTCCATCGGCGCGCCGTACCCCAGCTCGCCGAAGACCTCACGCGCCGCACGCAGCACGTGCTCCAGATTGCGCTGTGCGTCCACCCGCAACGGCGTCGTACGCGGCCCGTCACCGCGTCCGTTGCCCGCCGTCGCGCTCACCGTTCCGCCACCGGCCGCCAGAGCGGAAGCCGATGCCCAATGTGTGTCCTGAATGTGCATTTGTATTCCCCCGGTTAACGACGTCTCCCCCCGGAGACTCTCCCCGTCACTGATGGCCGGAGCGAGCGGGACTGCGACCGACCCATGACCGATCCATGGACCCCGGGCCGGGCGGACCGCTCGTCGCGGACCTTTCGGCCACATCCCCTACACCCCGTCGACACACGAACATAGTTGAGAGGCTGTCAATTCAGAAGGGGGACGTTCCGCACGGTGCGCCCCCCGATCGGAGTACGGGTCGTTTACCTCCCGATTCGGTGCCTTCGCGCCCCCCTGCCCGCCCCCGCTGACCTGGCCCCTTTCGTCCGGCCCGGGACGCGCGTCCGGCGCTCGGTACAGCCGCCGTCCGGTCACACAAATTGCCGGGGCTGTGGACAAACAACAGTCACGGGTGCGTCATGGGATGGTGAAGGAACGTGCGCGCATTCTCGTTGTCGGCGGCGGCTACGTCGGGATGTACACGGCCCTGAGGCTGCAACGGAGGCTGAAGCGGGAGCTCAGGCAGGGTGAGGTCGACATCACTGTCGTCGCCCCCGATCCCTACATGACGTACCAGCCGTTCCTTCCCGAAGCGGCCGCGGGTTCGATTTCTCCTCGGCATGTCGTCGTACCCCTGCGGCGCGTTCTGGACCAGTGTCATGTGGTCATCGGCGAGGTGACGTCCGTCGAACACGCCAAGCGCACCGCCGAAGTCGCCACCCTCGCCACCGCCGAGGAGCGAAAAGGCGCCACTTTCCTGGAGTACGACGAACTGGTCCTCGCCCCCGGCTCGATCGCGCGCACGCTGCCCATCCCCGGTCTCGCCGAGCACGGCATCGGCTTCAAGACCGTCGAGGAGGCCATCGGCCTGCGCAACCACGTCATCGAGCAGATGGACATCGCCTCCTCCACCCGCGATCCCGCGATCCGCGACGCGGCCCTCACCTTCGTCTTCGTCGGCGGCGGCTACGCGGGCGTGGAAGCCCTCGGCGAACTGGAGGACATGGCCCGCTACGCCTCGCGGTACTACCA
The DNA here is from genome assembly GCF_019091475.1 of Streptomyces sp. GbtcB6. Lineage (NCBI taxonomy): Bacteria > Bacillati > Actinomycetota > Actinomycetes > Kitasatosporales > Streptomycetaceae > Streptomyces > Streptomyces sp. GbtcB6. Next base: position 514,854 of record NZ_JAGXJL010000004.1, read on the forward strand.
CAACGTCCAGCCCGAGGACATGAAATGGATCCTCGTCGAGGCCACCGACCGGATCCTCCCCGAGGTCGGGCCCGAGCTGGGCCGCTACACCGTCACCGAACTGCGCCGCCGCAACATCCAGGTGCTGCTCGACACCCGCCTGGAGTCCTGCGTGGACCGCGTCGCCGCCCTCAGCGACGGCCAGCGCTTCCCGACCCGCACCCTCGTCTGGACGGCAGGCGTCAAACCGCACCCCCTGGTCGCCGCCACCGACCTGCCGCGCACCCCGCACGGGCGGCTGAAATGCACCGCCGAACTGACGATCGACGGCGTCGACCACGCATGGGCCGCGGGCGACGCCGCCGCCGTCCCCGACGTCACCGCCGCCGAACCCGGCACCGAGACCGCCCCCAACGCGCAGCACGCGGTCCGCCAGGCCAGGGTCCTCGGCGACAACATCGTCCACGCACTGCGCGACGAACCCCTCGACACCTACGCCCACAAGTACGTCGGCTCGGTCGCCTCCCTCGGCTTCCACAAGGGCGTCGCCCAGGTCTACGGGCGCAGGCTGAAGGGCTACCCTGCCTGGTTCATGCACCGCGTCTACCACCTGAGCAGAGTGCCCACCTTCAACCGCAAGGCCCGCGTGCTCGCCGAATGGACCCTCTCCGGGCTCTTCAAACGGGAGATCGTCTCGCTCGGATCACTCGAACATCCCCGAGCGGAGTTCGAACTCGCGGCCGGTGGAAAGCCTCCTCACAGTCCCTCCGACGACTCGAACGGGTCGTCCTGACGGAACTCAGGAACTCCACGGACCGCCCCGGCGTCTGACGGATGTCGTCGCCGACGGCCACCCTGCCAGACTGCCCTCTGACCGAGCACAAGGCTTCTCCCCAGAACTGCACCGGGGGACTTCCCCCGGCCCCCGGCCGCTCCCGGAGCCGGCCGGAGACGACGACACGAGGCAAGGATTCGTGAACTTCACGCGCTGGAGCGCCCGGCTCCCCGGAACGCAGCGCCGCGCCGCAGCGCGGACCGAGCACGCGGTCCCCGCGGACCGACGGGGGGAAGGCTCCGTGCCCGCGGCCCGCGCCGAACAACTGACCGACAACCCGTCCTGTGTGCCCGCGGTCGACGAACTGCCCGCCCGCGGCGTCCTCGACCACGTCCCGGCCCTGGTCGCCCTCGTCCACGGCCCCGACCACCACATCGCGTACGTCAACGACGCCTATACGACCGCCTTCGGCGTACGCCCCCCGGGCGCCCCCGCCCGCGAGGCACTGCCCGAACTCGCCGAACTGGGCCTCCTCCCCCTCCTCGACCAGGTCCTGCGCAGCGGCAAGCCCCGCACGCTCAAGTCCCGCAAGGCCCTCGACGGCCGCACCTACACGTTCACCTGCACCCCGGTCGCCGAGAACGGCGACCGCGACGGCGGCGTCCTCCTCTTCGCCACCGACGTCACCGACCACGCCGAGGCGGCGGAGCGGCTGCGCGCCAGCGAACGCCGCCAGCGCGAGACCGCGGTGACCCTGCAGCGCTCGCTGCTCCCGCAGGAGCTGGAACAGCCGGACGACCTGCGCATCGCCGCGACCTACCAGCCCGGCGGCACCGAGGCCGCGGTCGGCGGCGACTGGTACGACGTCATCACCCTCGGCGGCGGCCGCACCGCCCTCGTCATCGGCGACGTGATGGGCCGCGGCGTCCGCGCGGCGGCGGTCATGGGCCAGCTCCGTACGGCGGTCCGCGCCTACGCCCGCCTGGACCTCCCCCCGCACGAGGTCCTCCAGCTCCTCGACGGCCTCGCCACCGAGATCGACCCCAACCAGATCGCCACCTGCGTCTACGCCGTCCACGACCCCAACGAGGGCCGGCTGGTGTACGCCTCCGCCGGCCACCTCCCGATCCTGGTCCGCGACGAGCACGGCAGCGTGCTGCGCACCGACGAACCGACCGGACCGCCGCTCGGCACCGGCGGCTGGGTCCACACGTCCGGCTCGGTACCGCTGGGCCCCGGCTCGACGGCCGTCCTCTACACGGACGGCCTGGTCGAACGCCGTGACAAGGACCTGGACGAGGGCATCGAGGCACTGGAGCGCGCCCTGGCGGGAGCCACCGGCACCCCCCAGGTCGTCTGCGACCGCCTGGTCCGCTCGGCCGGGGTCACGGCCGACCACGACGACGATGTCGCCGTCCTGGTCCTCCAGCATCCGGCCCGTACGGGCCCGGACAGCGACCTGTTCCGCAATGCCGCCCTTGAACTCCTCGGCGGCATCGAGGCGGCGCCACGCGCCCGTGCGTTCGCCTCCGGCGTGCTGACCAGCTGGCGCTTCCCGGCCGATCTCCACGACCTGGGCGTCCTCGCCACGAGCGAGCTGGTCGCCAACTCCCTCCAGCACGGCACCCCGCCCATGCGGCTGCGGCTCCGCCGCACCGACCGCCGACTGATCATCGAGGTGACGGACGGCGACGACCATCTGCCAAGGCGCCGCCGCGCGGAACCGGGCGACGAGTCGGGGAGAGGGATCGCCATCGTGGCGACGATCGCTTCGGGGTGGGGGTCGAGAAGGACACCCGGGGGTGGGAAGGCGGTGTGGTGCGAGTTCGTACTGCCGAAGGGGTAGGGGGTAGGGCCGGTCGTCCGGCTGCGGGCGGGTGGGGGTTGCTCGCGCAGTTCCTCCCCCAGCCTTCGGCCGGGGGTACCCCCAGCGCCCCTTACGGGGCGCTGCCCAGCCGTGTCTTCTATAGCCGCGGGCAGTCGTGCCGCTGGGGCGGCACGGGTGGGCGGGGGCGGCACCCCGCCAACGCGGGCGAGTGAAACCCCCTGCCCAGCCCCCCCACTACGCGGACACGGACTCCGAAGCCGCGCCACCCCGTGCCACGACCCTGCTCCGCGTGGCGAGCCAAGGCCGGTCCTGTACGTCCGTCAGGCGCTTGCCCAGCCGCACCGCCAGCACACTGATCCCCAGCGAGAACAGCAGGAACGTCACGACGTACGGCGCATGCAGCGAGGCCCCCATCGGCCCGCCCACCGCCGGTCCCACCGCCAGCGCCAGCTGCTTGACCAGCGCGAACGCCGAGTTGTACTGCCCGGCCATCCCTGTCGGCGCAAGGTCGGCCACCAGCGGAGCCACCGTCGGCGACAACATCGCCTCACCCAGCCCGAACAGCGCGTACGTCGACACGAACGCCGCCGTCGCCATCTCCTGGCTGCCATGCCCGAGCCCCGCGTACCCGGCCGTGACCCATGCCACGGCCCAGATCAGCCCGACCCCGGCGATCACCCGCGACCGCCGCCGACGCTCGACGAACTTGAGCACGGCGAACTGCGCGACGACGATCATCAGCGTGTTCGCGGCCAGCGCGCTCCCCAGCGCGGACGTGGATATCCCCGCAGCCTCCACGCCGTACGCGCTCAGCCCGGACTCGAACTGTCCGTAGCAGGCGAAGAACAGCACGAAGCCCAGCACGGACAGCTGCACCATCGCCCGGTTCCCGAGCAACTGCTTCCAGCTGCCCTTCGCCGACGACGAGGCCGGCGCGTCCCCGATCCGTGGCGAGTGCGGCACCCGCACCGTCGACATCACGACGGCCAGCAGCAGGAACATCGCCGCCTCGATCGCGAAGAGGAGAGTGAAGGAGGAGACCCGGGTGGTGTCGACGAGGTGGCCGCCTATGAGGCCACCGACGCCCAGCCCCAGGTTCTGCAGGAAGAACTGCGTGGCGAAGGCCCGGGACCGGGTCTCCGCCGTCGAGCAGTCCACGATCATCGTCGCCAGCGCCGGCTGCATCACAGCCTGCCCGGCCCCGAGCAGCGCCGCCGCGGCCAGCACGGTCGCACCGCTCCCCGCCAGCCCCAGGCTCAGCGCACCGATCGCGGCGGTCACCAGGGCGGTGAGAAGGACCGGCAGTGGGCCGCGCCGCACGATCGCCCGGCCGGCGAACGGCAGCACGATCAACGCGGCCACGGCGAAGACGGCGAGCACGAACCCCGCCGTCATGGCACCTAGCCCCCGCACCTGCGCCACATAGACGTACAGGTAGGGGACGGTGAAGCCGAGCCCGAACGCGCTGAGTGCGTTGCCCACGTGGATCCGGCGCATCGCTGCGCCCATCGCCCTGGTCACGTTCACCTCTCTCAGGTCGTCAAGTCTTGGACTGCTGAAGTCTCAAGACTTTGAAGCTAAAGTTCGAAGCTAAAGACTACATCGTGAAGGACTTCAACGCCAAGCGCGTCCGTGCGATACTTCGGCCCATGGCCGACACCCCCGGCGCCGGCGAGCCGACACTCGACGAACAGATCGCCGCCTACCAGCGCGAATTCCAGGACCTCGACCCCCAGGTCGAGAAGATCGTCTCGGCGTTGTCCCGGCTCAACCGCCGCATGAACGTCGCCTACGGCCGACAGACCGGCGCCCTCGGCATCAGCAGCGCGGAGTGGGAGGTCCTCAAGGCCCTCGTCCTCTCCGGGGTCCCCTACCGGATGGGTCCCAGCGAGCTGGCCAAGCGCCTCGGCCTCACCCCGGCCGCGATGACCCATCGCATCGACCGGATGGTCGCCGAGGGGCTCGTCACCCGGGAGAGGGACGAGTCCAACCGCGTCCGGGTGATCGTCGAGCTGACCCCCGACGGGCGCGAGAAGTGGCTGGAGGCCATGCGCCTCGCCTCCGTCTTCGAGGAGGACCTGCTCCAGGACCTCTCCGCGGCGGAGCGTGCGGTGCTCGGCGAGGTCCTCACCAGGCTGCTGCGTCGCGTCGAGCATGCCCAGCCCGACGCCGGCGGCCGGCTCACTGACCTGGACTGACGCCGGGGCACGCGGGCCGCGGAAAAAATCTTGACAGGGGAGGGTTGACACCCCTCTCCCCGCCCCGTAATGTTCTTCGGGTTGCCACGGAGCCGTAACGGTTCTGCGACAGCACCTCCGCCGCATGAGCGGCAACCCAAACCATCAGCACGATCTCCCGACCGGGTTGATTTCGGCGTGCCCGAATTCAATTCGATTTGGGGTCTCAGTGGTGCCCGGTCGGACCGCAAGGCCCGATTGGGAATCGCGGAGCGGATCCGCTAAGGTTTGGGACGTCGGAACGGCCCAACAGCCGCGAAGACAACTCCCGCTGACTGGGAATCAGACGCCGAAAGGATCTGATAGAGTCGGAACCGCCGGAAAGGGAAACGCGAGAGCGGAAACCTGGAAAGCACCGAGGAAATCGGGTCGAGAAAAGATCTGATAGAGTCGGAAACGCAAGACCGAAGGGAAGCCCGGAGGAAAGCCCGAGAGGGTGAGTACAAAGGAAGCGACCGTTCCTTGAGAACTCAACAGCGTGCCAAAAGTCAACGCCAGATATGTTGATACCCCGTCCGTCGGACACTGTTCCGATGGTCGAGGTTCCTTTGAAACAAACACAGCGAGGACGCTGTGTGCGAGAGGATCATTCCTTCTCTCGCACCGCTCTCGTGTGTGTCGTCCCGATTACGGGAAAACATTCACGGAGAGTTTGATCCTGGCTCAGGACGA